>JBLNHB010000120.1:0-16969 GCA_050268805.1 bacterium
GCGATCATCACGCTCATGACACCCTGCCCGCTCATGGGAGCCTCACCTGCTGGACGCCCCTGCCGTACACCGCGATGCGAGCTTTCTTCCGTTTGATGAACTCCTCTGCATGGTCGCACTCTCCGGTAACGGCGCAGTATCCCCGGGAAAGACTCAAGAGGAGACCAACCGCTGCCATATTCGCCAGCAGGGAGGACCCGCCGTAACTGACAAAGGGGAGAGGAAGCCCCTTGGTCGGTGCGAGTCCGGTCACAACCGCGACGTTGATGAGCATCTGGTAGATGATGAAATACGTCAGACCCTGGGCGAGACAGCTGTGGAACGTGCCGGGATACCTGGTCCCGATCCTCATGCCGCAGTAGAAGATCATCCCGTACAGGAGCAGAACGAGGGACACGCCCGCAAGCCCGAGCTCTTCTCCGAGAAATGAAAAGATGAAATCCGTATTGATATAGGGAAGAAAGGCGAGCTTCTGCTTGCTCTCGCCGATGCCGATGCCGGTCATCCCTCCGCTGCCGAGGGCGATGAGGGACTGGACGAGCTGATATCCGGCCCCCTGCTGGTCGCTCCAGGGATCCATGAAGGAGAGGACCCTCTTCAAACGGTACGGGACCATGATCAGCTTCACGATCGCCGGGACGAGGAGGAGCGCGGTATAGGCGATGAACCTCTTTCTCGTTCCCGAGAGGAAGAGCATGGTGAACGTGATGAGGCCGAGTGTTATGGCGGCGCCGAAATCGGGCTGGAGAAGGAAGAGTCCCTGGAATAGTGCCATGACGACAAGAGGCTTCACATAATCCATGAAACGGTCGGGACGGTAGCCGGGAGAGGAGAGATACCGGGCGAGGAAAATGACCATCGCGAGCTTCGCGAATTCCGACGGCTGGATCGTCGATGGCCAGAACCGGATCCACCGGCGCGCTCCATTGACCGTGAGACCAAGCCCCGGTATAAAGACACTGACCGTCATGACCGCCGCAAGGACCAGCAGGAGTGATGAAAATGCGCGGAGTCTCATGAGATCGATCCGAAAGGCGAGGACCATGAACATCCCTCCGACGATCATCGAGAGCAGATGCTTCCTGAGGTAGAGGAATTGCGTCGTGTCACCGGGGGCTGCCTCGGTCTTCCCGTCAGGAGCGACAACGGATGTGGAGCTGTAGACCATGAGCACTCCGAAGAGGAGAAGGCAGATGACCGCGGCGAGCAGGTACCGGTCGCTCCCGCTCCGGTCGAGGGGCCGTGTTCCGCTGTTCAGCGGCAGCACGTTTTCCTGAATCGTCTCACGCATGCGTTGTTTCCTCTGTTATCAGTTCACTCACGATCTCCTTGAACTGCCTGCCCCGGTCCTCGAAATTCCTGAACATATCGAAGCTCGCGCACGCAGGCGAAAGGAGCACAGTGTCTCCCGGAGCAGCGGACCGGTAGGCCGCAGCGACAGCGTTGGAAAAGGTGCCCACTCTCTCCACCGGCACGACCGTGCCGATGGCCCTCGCGATCTTGTCAGCAGCCTCACCGATAAGCACGACTTTCTTCACCCGCCCCTTCAGGAAGGGGGTGAGCTGGGTAAAGTCACTGTTCTTGTCCCTGCCGCCCGCAATGAGAATCACTCCCGAGTCGAAGCTCTCGAGTGATTTGATCACCGCGCCGATATTCGTTCCTTTGGAATCGTTGTAGAACTTCACACCCCGTTTCTCTCCGGAGAACTCGATCCGGTGTTCGAGTCCCGGGAATTCCCTCAGGACCGCCAGGATATCTTGATCGGATATACCGGCGAGGGAAGCCATGAGGCCGGCTGTCATCGCGTTCGAGAGGTTGTGCACTCCGGGGACCCTGATATCGCTCCTCCGGCCAAAGAGCCGGGGGCTCCCCTTTGTGTTGATGAAAATATCCCCCTGGAGCGAGTAGATACCCGCGACCTTTTTTCCGCTGCTCACGAAATATTTCCTGGCATTGCATTGACCGGCATATTCCATCGCTGTTTCATCATCGGCATTGATCACGGCGATCGTGTCCCTGTCCTGATTGTCGAATATTCTCGCCTTTGCTCCGGCGTATTCGGAAAATGCGTGATATCGGTCCATATGGTCCTCAGTGATGTTGAGGAGGGCGCTCATGTCGGCTCTGAATTCCTTCACCGTCTCGAGCTGGAAGCTCGAGAGCTCCAGGACGATATGGATCGGCTCAGAACCGGTGAAACGGCCCACGGATTCGAGCATGCTCAGCGCCTCTCCGGAAAGCGGGACGCCGATGTTCCCTGCCAGGACGGTGTACCGTTTTCCTCTCTTGAGAAGTTCGCCGAGGAGGGTCGTGGTCGTCGATTTGCCGTTCGAGCCGGTTATGCCGTACCAGCGCACCGGGACACCGGAGATACGGGAAATCTCCGTGATGACCCGGTACGCGAGCTCTATTTCTCCGATGACCTCGATCGCCTGTCTCTCGGCATCTTGAATGATGCCGCTGTCCAGGGGAACGCCGGGACTCACGATAAGCATCTCGACTCCCGCGAGCAGACCTGTGTCCTGCCTGCCGGGAAACGCCTGAATGCCCCGCTCCAGTTCCCCGAGGAAGCCGGCGAGTTTTTCCGGAGCTGCCGTGTCTGATATCGATACCTGTGCGCCGAGACGATGGAGGAGGTTTGCGGTCTTGACGCCGCTCCTCGCGATGCCGATGATGTGGCATCGCTTCCTCCAGTAATCCTGTATGTCAATGTCCTTCATCTTCACGTTACCGTATCTTCAGGGTAGCGATGCTCAGGAGCGCGAGGAGGATCCCGATGATCCAGAACCGCACGACTGTCTTGGACTCCGGCCAGCCCATGAGCTCGAAATGATGATGGATCGGCGCCATCCTGAAGACCCGCCTGCCCGTGAGCTTGAACGAGGCGACCTGGATGATGACCGAGAGCGTTTCGATGACAAAGATGCCCCCGACAACGGCGAGGACGATCTCGTGCTTGGTGATGATCGCGAGGGTGCCGAGCGCTCCCCCGAGGCCGAGCGAACCGACATCGCCCATGAACACATCGGCGGGATAGGCGTTGTACCAGAGGAACCCGATGGCCGCGCCGAAGATCGCGCCGCAGAAAACCGTCAGTTCGCCGGTCTGCGGAATGAAGAACACCTGGAGGTACTGCGCAAGCCCCGCATGCCCCGCGATATAGACGAGCGCCCCGTTCGCGAGTATGGCGATCGCAACGAGCCCCGCAGCCAATCCATCAATCCCGTCGGTGAGGTTAATGGCATTGGACGATCCCACAATGACGACGATCGCAAAGGGGATATAGAACCACCCGAGGTCGATGAGGAGCTTCTTGAAGAAAGGCACGATCAATTTCGTGCTGTAGGGGTCTCCGGGGGCATATTGGAGAAGGAGCGAGAGCGCGAGCGCAAGGCCGACCTGCGCGCCGAATTTGTATTTCGCCCGCAGGCCCTTCGGGTTTTTCTTGACCACCTTCCGGTAATCATCGATAAACCCGATCAGGCCGAACCCGGCGACCGAGATGAGCATCACCCAGACATACCGGTTCGATAGATCGCCCCAGAAGAGGACTGATGCGATGATCGCGATGTGGATCATGATGCCTCCCATGGTCGGAGTTCCCTTCTTGGAGAGGTGGGTCCCCGGACCGTCATCTCTGATCTGCTGGGTTATGCTGATCTTCCGCAGCCACGCAATGACACGGGGGCCGATCATGAGGACGATGAGGGCCGCGGTGATGACCGCGAGCGCCGTCCGCACCGTGATGTACCTGAATACGTTCAGGGGAGAAAAATAACCGTGCAGGCTGTACAGGAGATACCAGAGCATCAGTTCTCCTCCATGACCTTTTCCATGTTCATTCCCCGGGACCCCTTGATGAGGACGGTGTCTCCCGCTTCAATGATCTCCCGGAGCTTCTTCCGCGCGCTCTCGGAATCGGCAACGAGGAACACCTTGCGGGAGCCGTTCGCATGGGATCTGAATTCGGCAACCGTGCTCTCCATGAGCGGGCCCACGCCGATGAAAACGTCGACGGGCATGCGTGCCATCGAAGTGCCGAGCTTCCGGTGTTCTGCTTCGGCATAGGAGCCGAGCTCGAGCATGTCGCCGAGCACCGCAATGGCCCTCCTGCCTCTGATCCTGACGAGCTCCTTCAATGCCTCTTCCATGGATGCGGGGTTCGCGTTATACATGTCGCTGATGACCACCGCCCCCTTCATCTCCCTGAGCTCCAGGCGCATCGCCACTCCCTGGAACTCGGCGAGCCCTCTCCCGATGACCTCGGAGGGGATGCCGAGTACATATGCCATTGCGGACGCCGCGAGGGCATTCGAGATGTTGAATGTTCCGAGAAGGTTCAGGGAGATGTCCGTCACCTTCGCGCCCTTGATATGGAGATCAAAGTGCGTCTGCTGTGCCCGGACGCCGGTCCGCTCGGGAATGACGACGTTCTTTGCCATGACATCCGCCTCTGCCTGAATCCCGAAGGTGAGCACCGATTTCCGTTGTTCAGAGGACATGGCCTGCAGGGCCCCGCTGAGGAGCGCATCATCCTTGTTGAGGATGAGCACGTTGACGAACGCCGCCATCTCGAGCTTCGTGTCACTCACCGCCTCGATCGACCCGAACCCCTCGAGGTGCGCCGGCCCGATGTTGGTGATAACACCGTAATCAGGCAGGGCGATCTCACAGAGTTCCCTGATATCACCCTTCCTGCTCGCTCCCATTTCGAGAATGCAGATACCCTCGTCTTCGAGCCTAAGCAAATTCAGGGGCAGACCGATCTGGTTGTTGAGGTTCCCCCTGCTGCACAATGCCCTGACATAATTATTCACGATACCGCAGAGCATTTCTTTCGTGGTGGTCTTGCCGTTGGTCCCGGTGATGCCGATAACCTTCGCCTTCTTCGAATTCCTCCTGGACCGTGCTATGTCCTGGAGCGCCCGGAGGGTCTGCTCAACGAGGATGACCGTTCCCGCTGCCGGGACTCCCCGGCGCGTGGCCACGACCGCGCCTGCGGCCTTTTTGAGCACCTCTCCAACAAAATCATGGCCGTCGAATCTCTCTCCCTTCAATGCGACAAAGAGCTCTCCTTCCCGGATCGTCCTTGAGTCTGTGGAAATGCCGGTAAAATGCTCTGCTCCCCGGGAGAGCGCCTTTCCCCCGGTTGCCTGGAGAATCTCTTCAAGACTGAACCCTGCCATATCAGTTCAGCCCCAGAGACCGCAGAGCGTCCTGGACCAGTTCACGGTCGTCCATATGATGTCTCTTCCCTTTGATCTCCTGGTATGTCTCATGCCCTTTGCCGGCGAGCACGACGATGTCGCCTCTCCCGGAGCGTTTCACCGCCTCTTTCACCGCTTCCTGTCGGTCGGTAACGGCAATGAAATTGCCTCCCGCTATGCCCATCGTGATATCTTTGATGATCTCGTCGGGGTCCTCGAACCTCGGATTGTCCGAAGTGATCACCACAAAATCGCTCTTCTCCGAAGCGATCCTTCCCATGAGCGGTCGCTTCCCCCGGTCCCGGTTCCCTCCGCACCCGAATACGGTAATGACCTGCCGGTGGGGAAGGCCTTCGACGGTTGCAAGGAGATTCTCGAGCGCGTCGGGGGTGTGGGCATAATCGATGATGAAGAGCACACCGTCGCGGGAGGTGATCGACTCGAACCTTCCGATCACCGGCGCCATGCCGGCGACGGCGCGGACTATGATATCCCGCGGAATGCCGAGTGAATGGGCGGTCGCGATTGCCGCAAGGAGATTGTAGACATTCGGTATGCCGATGAGGCGTGTCGATATCCCATACTCCGGTCCGCCATGAGAAACCGTGAACCGCACGCCCCGGAAATCCTGAACAATATCCTTTGCCATGACGTCTGCAGGATTATGGATTCCGTACGTCATGATCCTTCCCCTCGTGTCCCGGATGATCTCCCGGGAGACCGGATCATCGCTGTTGATGACGGCTGTGCCCGAGACATCGAGGAGATCGGTGAACAGCCTCTTTTTCGCAGCGAGATACGATTCCATGGATTTATGAAAATCAAGGTGGTCGCGGGTAAGATTCGTGAACACCGCGCTGATGAACCTCACCGCGTCAACCCGCTTCTGGGCAAGGGCATGGGAGGAGACCTCGCTCACGACATACTCACATCCCTCATCGCGCATCTCTTTCAGGAGACGCTGGTACTCGATCGCCTCGGGAGTGGTGAACCGGGCATCAAACTCCGTGCTGCCGATGATGTACTTGATCGTCCCGATCAATCCGACCTTCTTGCCGGAGGCTTCGAGGATCGCCTTAATGATATAGGAAGTGGTCGTCTTGCCGTTCGTTCCGGTAATCCCGATGAGGCTCATGGAATGCGAGGGGGCTCCGTAGAACCGATTTGCGACGAAGGCGAGAGCATCCCGTGAATCTTCGACGATGATGAACGGTGTTCCCCGATGACACCGTATGCTCTCGATGTCATGTTCGGCGATGACTGCAGCAGCGCCGCGCCGGAGCGCATCTGCAATGAAGTCATGGCCGTCCTTCTCCCCGCCGCTCAGGGCGACGAAGAGCGATCCGGGGGTCACCGCCCGTGAATCAGAGGTGAGCGATGGTATCTCGATATCGGTCATCCCCTGAACGCGTATGGTCTGCATTCCTTCAATAATATGGTCGAGCTTCATTCGTCGATCTCACATGAATCACATTCTGGTACGGCCCCCGGTCCATGGGGACATTGAGGTAGGCGAGTGCCTTGTCCGCAATTTCCCGGAAGATCGGCGCTGCCACTTTCCCGCCGAAAATCTCGCCAACCGGTTCGGAAACAGTCACGATCATGGCGATCCGGGGCTTTTCAGAAGGGAAGAATCCCACAAAGGAGCTGACATATTTTTCCCTGGAATATTTCTTTTTGACGTTGTCAAAGACCTGCGCTGTTCCGGTTTTCCCCGCTATTGTGTTTCCTTCGATCGATGCATCGAGCGCCGTTCCCCCTTCCAGGGTGACCGTTTCGAGCATCTCTCTCAGGAGCGCGGCGGTATGGGGAGAGATGATCCTTTGTGTGTCCTGCGCCTGCCTCTCGTAGAGAATCTCCCCGCTGGGAGAGATGGTCCTCGATACGACAGAGGGAGTGACGAGATTTCCCCCGTTTGCTACTGCGGCATACGCCCTGAGTACCTGAAGGGGTGTCACCGCCACTTCCTGGCCGATCGCCACCGCGCCGATCGATGTCCCGGACCACTGTGCCGGTTCCCTGATCCATCCTGCGGTTTCGCCCGGCAGATCAACTCCGCTCTTCTGGCCGAACCCGAATCTCCTGGCATACTGAAACAGCCGCTCCTTGCCGAGTTTCTGGGCCATCTGCACCGCTCCGACATTCGATGACTTCTGGATCACTTCCGTCAAGGTGAGGACACCGTGGCGGTGGTCATCCTTGATCCTCTTGTTCCCGACCTCGATGTATCCCTTCGAACAGTCGAAGGTGCTCCGCGGACTGAAGAGCTTCTCCTCGAGGACCGCTGCCGCGCTCACGATCTTGAACGTCGACCCCGGTTCATAGATGTCTGTTACGGCAGCGTTCCTCCTGTTCGGTTCGGGATATTTTCCCGGCGTGTTGGGATTGAATGTCGGCCGGTTCGCCATGGCGAGAATTTCGCCGGTATGGGGATTCATCATGATGACCGTGGCGGCCTTTGGCCTCCATTTGAGCAGTGCCGTGTCAAGCGCTTTTTCGACGATATACTGGAGCACTTCATCCACGGTCAGGACGAGACTGCTGCCTATTGATTCGAGTTCATTACCGGCCAGGAGGATGTTGCCCCTGGCGTCGGTGGCTACTACGACTTTTCCGCCCTCGGTCGTGAGCGCTTTTTCATAGGATTTTTCGACGCCCGAGAGACCGTTGTTGTCGATATCGACGAAACCGATGAGATGGCTCGCGAGCTTTCCCCGGGGATAGACACGGTCGGGCTCGGGGATGAACCCCACGCCCTCTATGTTCATGCGTTCGATTCTTAATGCCTGTCCGGGATCGATCTTCCGCTTGATCCAGACAAACCGTTTTCCCCCGTTCAGTTTCCTGGTGAGATCCTCCCGGTCTGTATCGGTGAGTCTCGAGAGCCGGTTCACCGTCGCCGGGATGGAACCCACCTTGAGAGGATCGCAGTACAGTGATCTCTGCTCCATATTCACGGCAAGCTCCTTGCCCTTCCGGTCGTAAATAATGCCTCTTCTCTTCTGTACATCGAGCTCCTGCGTATGCTGAGCGGTTGCCCGGTGGGCGAATTTACCGTGATGCAGGAGCATGATATCAAACAGCCGGTAGAAGAGAACCCCGAAACAGAAAACCACGATGGTTGCCAGTATGACAGATCGTCTCTCCATATCCCCCTGTTATTTTGAAGGCAGCGTATAGTCCGCCCTGAGATTGTATGGATGATCATCGCGCTTCACATAGATCACCTTTTTCCGGTCAGGGAACCTCAATCCGAGCCGCTCCATTGCCACCAATTCAACGTTCCTTACAGAGAGCATTTCGGAGCGGGCGACGAGGAGCTCCTTCTTCTTGTTCGCGGCTTCGATCTTTCGCGTTTCGAGTTCACTGATTCGGTACTCGAGCGACGTGATGCTCGCCCTCAGCCATATCATCAGGAAAACAGAGAGGACGATGCCGGGAATCGAAACAATTTTCATGAAGCTCCAGAAGGGACCGTCTCCTTGCCTCCGTCTCATAACCGTTCAGCTCCTCTCAGCTTGGCGCTCCGCGAAGAAGGATTGCGCCGCTCTTCGTTTTCTGTGGGTACGACCGGCTTCCTGGTGAGCCTCATGAACACCTGTTCCCGGGCTTTGTCCCGGAGAAAATGCTTTACCGTCCGGTCTTCCACGGAATGGTATGAGATGACGCAGAGCCTCCCCCCTTTGTTGAGGAGGCGCTCCGCGTGCCCTAATCCCGCGGTCAGTTCATCCATCTCGTGGTTCACTGCAATCCTGAGAGCCTGGAACGTCCTTGTTGCAGGATGGATTTTTCCCCGCCGACCATAGACTCTGGCGATGATCGCGGCGAGTTCCCTGCACGTTGCGATCTCCTTGCGTTCACGCTCCCGTTCGATCGCCCGCGCGATCCTCCTGCTGTATCGCTCGTCGGCATACTTCCAGAGGATGTCCGCTATCTCATCCGCAGGATATTCATTCACTATGTGTCGCGCCGTGAGCGTGTTCTCCTTGTCCATACGCATATCGAGGGGAGCATCCGAATCAAAGCTGAAGCCGCGGTCTTCCTGTTTCAGCTGGAACGCTGAAACGCCGAGGTCGAAGAGGATGCCGTCAAGGCTGGGAAAGCCGAGGGAGGCCACGGTATCACTCAATTCTGAGAACCGTGCCTGCCTGATCGAGATGCGGTCATCGTGGAACAGTTCCGTGAGCCTCTGGACCGCAAACTCGTCGCGGTCCGTGCAGAGGAGCCTGCCCTGCTCTGAAAGCCGGCTTAGGATCTCCATGCTGTGCCCGCCACCACCTGCTGTCGCATCCAGGTACACCCCCTGTTTCCGGATATTGAGCATCTCCATGACCTCTCGAACGAGAACCGGTTCATGCGTTACCATTTAGAGACCGAAAGAAGAAAGACGCTCTTCGTACTCTTTCCTGTTGACCTTCGACGGATCAGCCATATTGTTCCATTCATTCCTGTCCCAGAGATCGATCCGGTCAATCTGCCCGACCACAGCGACATCGCTGTTGAGCTTCGCATCTTCCCGCAGGGAAGAGGGAATAAGGATTCTCCCCTGCTTGTCTAGTTCGCACTCCTGAGCGGATGCGATGACACGGTACATGAAGAACCGCACTGACTCATCCATCTTGGGGAGCTGTCTGACTTTGTCCTGGAGCTTCTGCCATTCTTCCTGAGGATAGATATGAAGGCAGCTATCAAAGGCGGCATTGGTTATGTAAATCTTCGTTCCGTAGGTACTGTTGAAGATTTCCCTGAAGGGGGCGGGGATGATGAGCCGGCCCTTTGGATCAATAGTGTAATAATATTTGCCGTAGAATCCCGCCAATGCTCCTCCACTTTAATCCACTTTCTCCCACCAATCATAGTATAATTTGAAAACATTGTCAAGAAAAAATTTGAAATTTAATGAAATAAAAAATATTGTATATCTTTAAGAGCTATAGCGCTATATATTGTATATTTATGTAGTTTTTTTACATACAAGTTAGGCATTATCAAAGAATTCCGGCTCCAAAAAGAGCATGCATGCAATTACTCTCCTTTTGGGCTTGAGAGTTTGCTTCATGATAGAGACTCATCTGCTCTCTCATGTTTTTCTCATTGGGAAGTTCATAAAGGCATGATACAAGAGAAGGGAAAAGTCTTGTGAATCGTTTCTTACTCGGCGCTCAGAGCGTTGTCTTTATTGGTATGAAATAGTAGCCGTCCGATATTTTATACCGATCGAGAAGCATCATGAGAGAACTGTCTTCAAAGGATGTCTCGGGCATGATCTCAATGCCGAGATCAGCGGTCCCGTTCATAATATTCCCCTTCAAGCGGGCATAGATGTTTTTTCCCTCGAGCGAGATAGCAGTGATTGCCACGTTTTGCGGGGTCAGGATTTTCATGGCTCCCCGGATGGTATGAAAATACCTGAGCGGTACATACATTCCTTCGCTTGATATCCCCGCGATCGATGCATCGTTGAGCACGAACCGGACATCCCCTCCCTGATTCCCGTAGGCAAGCTCTCCAGAGAGTTTGCCTGTTCCCTGTATGTTTCTTTCCTTCACAGAGGGTATCGCGCTGAAATCGATGCCACTGTACACAAGCTCGATCTTGCTTCCTTTTCTTTCGAACCGCATCGTCCCCCCCACTGCACCACCGTAGGACAGTCCCTGAACGGAAATAATCGCACGGGAGAGGAACAATTGGAAAGGATCGACCCTTCCCCTCAGTTCGGAAATCTTCCACACCTCGCCTTGTGGCCCACTGACCTGAAGGGAATCGGCGGTAAATTGAAAAAACAGTTTCTTGCTGAATCCTCTCATCTCGATCCTGAACGGCGCTGCCGGGATTTGCTCGATTCTATCAGAGACATAACGATCGGGAACTCCGAAGAACCATAGGCCGATGAGGGCGACGCTCAGAAGGACAAGGAATGCAACAGAGACGAGGAGGAGCCGCTTCATGATTTCACTTCAGGCTTGCGTCCGATCAGTTTCAGCGATATCCTCGCGTTGATGCGGCTTCGCTCGGAAAAGTCTCTCTTGAATTCGGCGGAGGTCACAAAAAGACCCGCAGGAACAGTATATACGGCATGGAGAACGTTCACGAGCTCATTCAGGGTGAGCTTATCGACCGTGATCTCGGCTTCCTGGATCTCATATTGCTCGCTCGTGCCCCCACCGAACGGCTTTACTGATTTCAGATTTCTCTTGAGGCCCATGCCCCCGAACAGGTTTTCGACCGCGATCGTTATGCTCTCCGCCTTTGAGAGCCCGATGCGATGTTCGACCCGGTCAACATGGGAACGCATCACGCCGTATTGCTCCGCAAGGACAGCCATCTCCTGACGCTGCGTAAGGGCAGCGCGGTATTTCCCCTTGGACCTGAGGTCTGCAGAGAGCAGCACAAGGAGCACAGCCACAAGAACGAGAACAACCGCAACGATCATTCTCTTCTTTTTCACGCTCAAGAGATTCACCGGCCGGTCCTCCCTTTGATCTGCAGTGTATACCCGGTCTTTCCACCCGAAGCCTGGCGCGTTTCGATGACCGGCTTCGGGCCGTCCTTCGGCAGGAGGGAATCGGCAAGGGCTTCGACCTCTCCGGCATTCTCTGCCTCACCACTGAGCGTCATTGAATCTGAGGTGATCCTGATGCTCTCGAGAGACCGTCCAGACTTCCACGTTCGAGCAATGGATTCAAGCACCGGGAGCGGATTTGCGTCATTCATCTCCTCGTACTTCCCGCTTATCTGCTTGAGCTGAGCCTTGAGCTGATAGAGCGGATCGACGATCTTTTTGTCTCCGGGCACGACCTGTGAATAGAGCGTCACCATATCCTGCCTGATCTTCCGCTCTTCCGTCCGCACATTCCTGATATCGAGGATAAAATGCGCAGCAAGAAGGAGCGCAATGATAAGCACAAGGGAAACCGCGACCCGTGCATACCGTCCCGCCTGTTCCCTCTCCCGCTCGTAGGTAAATTCTCCCCGGGCGAGATTGATCGTATCGGAACGGAGTATCTCCCTCATGATATCGATACGGTCAGGCTCCGGCAGACTCAGCGGGCCCGCGCCCGCAAGCTCCTGGATCGATTTTCTCGAGAGCGCGGGGAACGCTTCGAGGCTGGTTATAACTTCGGGCCTGATATTGAAGCCGGCGAGCTCATCGAGTATCCGCCGCAGGACCTGCTTATACATGAATGCAACGACCACCCGGTATTCATCGCCGGCCCTGTCGATGACCGCGAAGTCGAAAACGATGTTCTCCATGCTCTCGATTGTCATGCCCTCGAGCTGAAAGGGGATGATATCGGCTATCTTTTCCCGCTCTGCAAAAGGGAGCTTGAGGACCCTGAAATGGATATCCTTGGGAGAAACGGCAAGATATATTTTTTCTATGCGGCCGATAAGACCGGCGACATACGGATCATCGGCTCTGAGTTCAGTGCCCTCATTGAACGAAAGGGCTCTCTGGCGGTTCTCGAAGGTGGAGAGAAAATAGGAACCGTTCTGTTTCTCGACAAACCCGAGCATCAATACTCCTTCCAATATTTACAGATCAGTTTATTATTGTTGTACTCGACCACAGCCGTTACGGTCTTTCTCATCTCTTCCCGCATCGCAACAACAGATAATGAGAATGCTGTTCCTTTTACTGATATCCTGCCCATGAGTGAGCTCACTAGTGTACTGCTAAACCCAGAAACACGTCGTATATCCGCACCGGACTGCTCCTGAAAGGGCTTCAGCTCGCGGAACGCGATTGCTCTTTTTGCCAGTCCTTCGTTAATGTCATCTGAAAGGCTCATCAAGACATATTGATCGGCACTGTTGATATTAATGTTTCCGTCACCGAAAATTGTAACATGAGGCAGAAGTTTTTTGTAGGCATCCTCCGTAATGCCATGAATATTCTTGAGTTCATCGATGCTGTAGAGAGGACCGTTCTTCGCGCTCTTCTCCGAGCCCCTCACCCGCTCCTCATGATTTGTATCGATCCAGTCTGCCACATGGCCGGCAATGGTTTCGTCGAGCCCGAGCAGTTGCAATAATCTCTTAAAGCCTTGATAATGCCATGTGGTTTCAGTTCCTCCGTGCTCATCGACCACTTTATTGAGATTGATCTTACCGCATTCATCTGTGATGCTCACCACCATGGAATCTCTTCCATCCTGTGTCACATCCGGAACAGGGATATCGACACGACCCGGATAAGTATAGCCGGTATTCGTTCTCAAGTATTTCACTAAAAACTGTTCTCCCATCCTGAGGCCCGAGGCGGCCTCAAGCGAGAGACTCTGCGCATCGCGCCAGTGATAGAGTGATACGGTCTCCTGATGAACCGTGTAGGCAAAGTCGGTGACAGCAGCGATGAGGAGAGCAACGATCAGGAGAACGAGGACCAGCGCGAATCCCTTTTCATTGTTCACTATGGAATGCCCGTGACCGCTCATCAACTCCTCAGCTTCGGCTCCATGGTTTCCCGAAACGTCATAGGGATATCTTTTATTGTAAATGTGATCGTCACTCTGACTGCCGGCGGCAGTTTTCTGGTCCGCTGGGAATCGTACGTCCCGACCCACTTCCCCGCCGTATACACTTCGACCTGGAACTCATCGACATCCTCCAGGGCCTCGATCGCCTCACTCCGCTTGTCGCTGAAAAAACTATCTGCGGCCTTGAGCAAGGACCTCTTCCCGGAATCCACAAAATACTCAACCGTGTACAGTCCGCTTCCGTACGGTGCAAATGAGGTGAAACCGACCTGGGATATCTTCTTCCCGAAGATATCCCTGTCCTTCACGCTGAAGAACGTCCCGTTCTCATCAGAACCGGTATTGATATACGCGCTCTCGATCTCCCGTCTCAGAATATCGAAGAAGACCCTCACCTCACGCAACCGGAGCATACTCCGGTCGCTCGCTTCCAGCGCCCTGTTCACGCTGAAGAAGGTCCCGTAGACCGAGAGAAGAATGATCGAGAGGACCCCCATCGCCACGAGGAGTTCGATCAGGGTAAACCCTCCGGCATTCCGGCGCCTGCGCATGACGTTCTCCCCCGGCTTCTTCATGATTTCTTCTCGACGAACCTGCTCAGATATATTTTTTCGCCGCCTTTCATGACCGAGAGCCTCACGAGCCTGATGCGGTCATAGGGGGTATCTTTGATCTCGATCTCGTAGGAGAACTCCTGGTACGGCTCCGGAAAGGTTCCCGCCTTGTCCCTCTGCTGGTCAGTCACTTCGAGGATCTTCTCTCTTCCGAGCAGCGTCGCGACAGTAATCGCCTCATGCCGCTCGATCAGGCTCAGGTGATAATTGACCGTGTAGATGATGGTGATCAGCGCTCCCGAGATGATCGCAAGGGCGATAAGCACTTCGATGAGGGTGAAGGCGTCCTCTTTGCGCGCAGGAACGTTCATCGGCCCTGCCCCTGCTGTTTTTCTCTCTCCTCATCGGTCACATCCTGAATCACCACCCTGCCGATGTAGGGATTGTAGATAATATCTTTGTACGACGGACCCTCAAAAAGCGTGATCCTGAGCACTTCCAGGAGCCCTGCCGGGGGGAATACGATCTTCACCTCCCCTTTCTCCTTCAGGCCTGACGAGGCGGTCTCGACAGAATACAGCGACCCGATATCCTTCGAATCCTCCTGTTCGGAACTTTTGTATGATATCGTTTTGACATCGAGGTTGATGGTCAGGAGGGCATCGGTGCCGGTATTCCTCGAGGTATCGTCGAGATGCCGGATGATCGATGCAACCGATTTTGCCTCTAAAGAAATATCACGCGGGGCGACCGAGGAAAAAGACGGAAGAACGACGGCAGTGACAATGGTAAGAAGAAAGACAACGATAATGATCTCGAGGAGGGTGAATCCGCTCTGTTTCCGCTCTCTGTTCAATATTCTGTTAGTGCCTCACTGGCCGAGGTTCCAGTTCGTGATATCCGCATCAGCGCCCTTCCCGCCTTCAGCGCCGTCTCCGCCATAGGAAATGATATCGTAGTCGCCGTGGAGTCCCGGTGAAACATAGAGATAGGGATTGCCCCAGGGATCTTTCGGGATCTCCCGCTTCTCGAGATAGCCGCCGTCGCGGTACCGTGCAGGCTCTCTCCCGGTTGTCGGTTTATTGATCAGGGCATCGAGTCCCTGCTCTGTGGAAGGATAAAAGCCGTTATCGATCTTGAAGAGCTTGAACGCTGTCTCGAAATTCCCTATCTGCTGCTTCGCAGCCGCTATCTTCGCGTCATCGGTCCGTCCGATGAGCCGGGGCGCGACAATGGCGGCAAGGAGACTGAGGATGAAAACGACCACGAGTATTTCGATCAGGGTAAATCCCCTTTCCGTATTTATTCCCATGCAAAAACCTCCTCTCCAAGCATTCTTCATTGGATGTCCCCTCTATTATAGAAAACTCGATGAAAATGAAGCACCCCCCTTCACTTCCACGTGGCAGAGGGGATACAGAGGGGTGGATTCACACGTGCGGGAAACCAGCATCCAGAGCCATTCTTTCCACTCGCCGTCATTGAAAAAATGCTGCCGATAATAAGCGGTTTTTCTGTGCTATACTAGGGACGTAATTCATACACAAGTATCCGAGAAGAGGGATAAGAGACGAGAGGGACACATGTCAAAACCGTATAGATTTGCCGATTCGATCATTACCGATGAAGCCAGATTTATTCATGGGGGGCCAGGCGGGCAGAACGTTATGTTCCACGCAGTCGGAGAAGATCTGGGGGGAGGTGAATTTTGCAATCACCAGGATGCCGGCGGATTCTGCCGTGGCCATGTCATGTCCCGAGAGAGGTTTGTATATATATACTGTAAAGGGGTCATGCCTAGGGATCGCAATTAAAGCCTGGAGAGCATATCATCTGTAAAATTCACTATTAACAATAGCAAATCAACATATTCTCTGATATAATGGTCAACAGATCACCTGTTAAGGGGGGAAATATGCTTATCAGGGTCATGTATCAGGACGACACGTATGACATGGTGCAGCCGTCTATTCTCGACCAGCTCATCTCGTCAAACACGATAAAGAAATTTTTCCGTTCCGGCGGATGGGCCGATATCGAGGAAGACCCGATACGGGGATCAGGCGGATCGGGCAATTCGTATGAAGGCCCGGACAGAAGGTCAGAATCGAATTTGCATGAGATGCAAGACTAGCAGTTTTTTTCTTTCAAGCAAGAAACCATACCACTTCCCGTAAGCGTCAGATTACGTTCCTGCGTGCTTCTTCTTGAAATCCGCAAATCGACAATAGGAATGAGCGGTTAAGGTTACTACCGGCATTCCTCAATATCCTCCCTTTTCCGGGTGAAGGTTCGATCATATCCAACAAACAAGTGAGAAACCGATCAGAATAAGCCCAAGAATTTTCAATCTCCTCGGAGTTGCTAAAGGAGGTTTCAAAAATGGGAGAACGTATCGCTGCAAATTATAGAGATGAGAGAGGATATTACTCGCCAATACATGAAACAAACCTAATAAAAACCAAGACACGAATAATTCTAATCTGATTATCAAAACTTCATCTAAAACAATAGTTCTAATTTTCGTTCGACAAACAATAAAAACTACCATAAGAATCGGGAACCATAAAGATTCAAGGAGATCTCTTTTCCTGAATTCAACATTGAATTCTTCTAACATGACAGATATCCTAACTAAGAAAGCGTTGAAAAACAAGAAATACTTTTAGGCGTATCATAGCCATAATCAATATTGACGACCAATAAAGAAGCACATACTTATTATGAG
>JBLNHB010000121.1:0-2694 GCA_050268805.1 bacterium
AAGAGGGTGCCCCCGTCCGCGATTTCGACGAGCCCCCGCTTTGCGGCAAATGCCCCGGTGAAGGCGCCCTTTTCATGACCCAACAGTTCGCTCGCGAGGAGCTCCTCGGTGAAGACAACGCAGTTGATCGCCAGGAAAGGCCGTTCTTTTCTCGGTCCCGTGTAATGGATGAGTTTCGCTACAAGGCCCTTGCCGACGCCGCTCTCGCCGGTGATCAGCACATTGCAGTCAGAGCCGGATATGCTCTCGACCATTTCGAGCACCCGCTTCATGAGCCTGCTCTTGGCGATGATGGACTGCTCTCTACCGGTCCCGAGGGATACTTTAAGGGCTATGTTTTCCTTCTCGAGTCTTTTTTTTTCCTCGATCTTCTGCACTTTGAGGATCAGTTCATCGAGGTTGAAGGGCTTGGTTATATAATCGGTCGCGCCCTGTTTCATGGCGTTCACCGCGGATTCTATGGAGCCGAAGCCGGTGATGATGATGACCTCGGTCCCGGGATATTTTTCCTTGACCTGGGACAGGAGCGTCAATCCGTCCATGCCGGGCATTTTAATGTCGGCAATGAGGATGTCGAAATCTTCCTGCTTCATCCGTACGAGGGCATCGAGCCCGTTGGTGACTCCCGTCACCCGGAAGCCCTCCTTCCCGAGCGCATAGGTGAGGTGTTTCAGGGTGATCTCTTCGTCTTCGGCAACCAGGATGTTCGATTTCATGAGACCTCCGGAAGCGTCAGGGTAAAGGTGGCGCCTTTCCCCGGCTCGCTCTTCACGTCTATGGAGCCGTTATGCTTTTTCATTATATTGTAAACGATCGAGAGTCCGAGGCCGGTGCCTTTTTCCTTGGTCGTAAAAAAGGGATCGAAGATTTTCGGCATATCGTCGGGCCGGACGCCCTTGCCGGAATCAGAAACGCGGATCCTGACCGCGCCGTCGCTCCGGCGGATTGAGATTCCCAGGGTCCCCCTGCCGGCCATCGCATCGGCCGCGTTGCTGAAGAGGTTGATGAATACCTGTTCGAGGAGGAGCCGGTCTGCAGACACCTCAACATCGTGCGGCATGTCGACCTCAAGCGCAATCCCCGAAAAGGAACTCGCCTGCACCACCCTGCTCAGGACATCTTCAATCAAGCCGGCGATGTTGATCCGTTTCAGTTCAGGAGCCTTCTCCCGGGCGAATTCGAGCAGGTCGCTCACGATCCTCTTCACGCGCTGGGTCTGGGAGAAGATGTCCTCCACCGTTTCCCTGATGAGGGGAGGATAGCTCTCTCCCGCCATTTCCTTCGAGAGTATCTGGGCAGCGAGATAAATGTTGTTCAGGGGGTTGTTCAGCTCGTGTGCCACACCCGATGCGAGGGTGCCGAGAGAAGCGAGCTTCTTGCTCTGGAGCAGTTCCTCACTCTTCTGCCGGAGCTCCTGGTCGCGGGCGATCAGGTCTTCCTCCATCTTGTTGAAGGTCAGCATGAGCACGCCGACCTCATCCTGCTTACCGGGGATGGTGAGGGCCGCGAAGGTTCCCTTCCCCGTCTGCTCGATGGCGGCCCTGAGGATGGCGAGACGTTTCACGATACTCTGTACGGTCAGAAAGAGCGCGACGAGGCCCACGGCCAGGAACAGGGGGAAGAGGAAGAGGGTTGCCCTCTGGGAATCGCTGATCGCCCGGTCGGCCTTTTCCCTCGCGACACGGTCAATGTCCTTCGACAGCGAGATGATCTCCTCGCCGGTCTTTCTCAAGGCCGTGATCTCTCCATCGAGATCAGTGAGGTTCTGCACGAGCGCGTCCGGCCGCTTCGGAACAATGTTCCCGAGCAGTTCGGCGTTCACGAGCGGCCGTTCGAGGATAGTCGATTCAATGAGGGTAAAGAAGGCGGCATGCCGGGAAAGGGAAGGCTTGAGCCGGTCAAATTCTTTTTGAAATACCGCTGCGAGGGATTCGATTCGGTTGAACCGGACTTCATAGTCCTCGATCTTCTTCTCGAGGCTCTCGAGGGTTCCGGTCCGGTACTCCTGTCTTCCCTGGCTGACGATCGCCCGCAGGTCTTTCGTGTAGGCGTGGACGTTCGCGGCCTCCCCCCGTTCCCGGTAGAGAAAGAAATTCTTCTCGTGACGCCGGAGCTGGAGAGATTTGCTCCTGATCGTGTCGGAAAACTCCAGGAAGCGTATTTCCCTTTTGATTTCGATAAAATGGATATAGGAAGTGATGGCGAGGACCGCGATGACCGCCGAGCTGATGAGAAAACTGAAAATAATCTTATTTCTAAGAGACATGCACCTATAGTATCACCGATGTGAGAAAAATGAAAATGTCCGGCACTGTCCTCTCTGGCAATCTCTCTTTTCAATCCTTTACAATACGTCATGAAATTCTTCAAGAAACCCGAAGACAATCAGCCGCGGGACGCGGCGATCGAGGAGATTCGCGGGAAAATAGTCGGGGTGAAGATGCCGGCCGTTGTCGAGCAGGTGGTCACCAAAGAACTGTCGCTCCTCGATATGGTCAGCCCTTCGTCGTCCGAATATACGATCGGCCTGACCTACATCAACTATCTTGCTTCCCTGCCGTGGAACAGGAAGACCGAGGACAATCTCGATATCAGGAGGGCGGAGGAGATCCTCAATCAGAACCACTACGGGCTCCAGCCGATCAAGGCGAGGATCCTGGAGCACCTTGCGGTCAAGAAGATGAGGCTCGACAG
>JBLNHB010000122.1:0-2668 GCA_050268805.1 bacterium
AAAGATAGAGGGGTTTGCACGGATTTGCAAGACGACCGTTCCCGATGAGATCAAAGCCAAGATGTATCCCCTCCTCGGTAAGCCTGACGAGATGCGGAAGATCGGGACCGAATTTGCCGTCAGGCAGTGTGAGGACCTGCTCGACAACGGAGTGACCTATATCCATTTCTATACCCTGAACAGGTCTGCGGCTGTTGCCGAAATCCTCGACGCCCTTATGTGAGGAAAAATTCCCCATCGTAATGGGGCATTTTTCTACACCCGGCCATTTCCCTGTTCTTCCCTGACGGAAAAAACAAGCCTTGCCTGAGCAATACAGATTGGCATCGGAATTGCTTAACCAACTCCATGAAGCGCATTCTTCTCTGCACTCACAATCCTCTGCTCGTTAAAGGCCTCTATGGAATTCTCCGCGACGAGGGCTATGATGTTGCTACCGCCGACTCCCCCGCCCGCGCCGTCCAGATGGTTTTCCAGGGGAGCTATGCTGCCGTCATCATCGATTCTAGGGCCTTCGGCCTTTCTGCAGAGGATGCAGTGCAGATCATCAAGAGCGTCTCGCCGGGCATCGAGATCATCCTTGTTGGATATCCTGAATATGAGGCTGATTCATCCAGCATCCGGATGCCCGAAGATTTGGAAGAACTGAGAAAACTGGTCCATGGCATTCATGGCATGAGCAGCTTTTCATAATCGAAGGAGGAGCGTGCAATGGCATTGACACCGAGAGAGACGATTCTGAAAGCCTTCGCAATGGAAAAGACCGAGCGGGTCCCGGTCACGGTATTCGGCGGCGGCATGTGGGCGATCAAGGACTACGGCACATCGTTCGAAGAACTCTCGAACAACGTGGACAAAACAGTCGCCATGTGGGCCGCCGAGGCGGACAAGATCAGGAGCGACGTGGTGTACGTCGGATCGGGGTTCAACAATTTCCACGCCGCCGCCCTCGGCAAGGACTTCGGGATCGGGATCAAGTACCGGGAGATCGGCGCTCCTGACCTCACCGACCACTTCGTCCATTCCGAGGAGGACATCGCCAAGCTCCGGAAAGAGGACGTCCTCAAGCACCCCGTCATCAAGAACGTCATGGACGCCACGCTCCGGGTCAAGGAGAAGATCGGGAAGAAATACCTGGTCACCATGACCTGCTGGGGTCCTTTTACCCTCGCGGCGCGGTTCGTCGGAGAAGAGTCGTTCATGAAATCCATCTTCAAGAAACCGGCCTTCGTCGAGAAGATGGTCGATTTCTGTGCCGACCTCCTCATTACGCTCTATGGGCCGCTCGTCAATAGCGGTCTCGAGGTCCTCAGCATAGCCGACCCCACGGCATCGGGCGACCTCATCAACCCCAAACAGATGGCGAAGTTCGCTGTTCCGCCTCTCAAGAAGATGAGCGATTGGGCAAAATCGAAAGGAGTTCATACCATTCTTCACATCTGCGGTAACACGAGTGACCGCCTCGATCTCTTCCCCCAGACCGGCTGCTCGACGATATTCTTTGACCAGAAGGTCGATATCGCGAAGGCACGGGAAACGCTCCTCGGGAAGATGTCCTTCGGCGGCAACGTCGCCCCTGTCCATGTATTGCTCAACAAAACGGCCGCTGAAGTGGAAACGGCGTGCAGGGAGATCATTGAAATAGCGGGAAGGGACAACAGAGGGTTCGTGCTTGTTCCGGGATGCGATATCCCTCCCACCATACCCTTTGAAAACCTGAAGACGTTTCATGATGTCGCGCTGAACTGGAAATTGTCATAATGAAGATTTCCCTGAAGGAGGTGAGGAACGCACAGGGGGTGCAGAGGGGAAGCAGGCAGGTTGATTGCTCATGGGAAGAAACCCTTGGCCCGAGGGCCAGAACATCAAATGTAAGGAGGAGAGTAACATGGCAGAGAAAATGACAGCCGAGCAAGTCAATGAGTACATGAAGCAGAAGTGCGGTTTTGTCCCGAGGATGTTCCAGGTCATTAACACCGTAACACCCGATCCGGGAAAGACATTTGCCGATTTCTACGCGTCGATTTTCGGGGATGGGGCGCTTTCCAAAAAAGTAAAGGAGCTTATGTTCATGGCAGGCGGAGTCGGCTACTGCTCACCGCGGTGCATCATCCATGTTATCCCTGCGGCGAACGCCGGAGCGACATGGAATGAGGTCTTCGAGGCAGCTGCCGTCGGCATGATCCTCGCCGGGTTCGTCCCGGGCGGCCCCGGCATTCCCTATGCCTTTGAGTACGCACTCAAGTGCCTTGACATCTATGACAAATACAAGAAGGGCGAGAAGTGGGAGTACCTGCCCGCTCCGAAGTTCGATCACGGCGTCTTTTAGGAACTGGCTGCCGGATGCAAAAAAAAGAGGGCAGCGTCCGCGTCAGCGGACAGCTGCCCCGATGTAAAGCGACATTGACATTCTATCACACAAGCG
Organism: bacterium; assembly: GCA_050268805.1. Classification (GTDB taxonomy): domain Bacteria; phylum Nitrospirota; class Thermodesulfovibrionia; order Thermodesulfovibrionales; family BMS3Bbin05; genus JBLNHB01. The sequence goes on from JBLNHB010000122.1 coordinate 2,426, forward strand.
CATCATAAGGAGACGGAATGTTCAGATTTCAGAAAGACCAGAAGGTTTTTGATCTCAACGGGATAAAGATCGGTGGACAACCCGGGGAAAACCCGCCCCTCATGATATCCTCCATGTTCCACAATAAAGACCGGATCGTCCAGGACAGGAAGGGGAATTTCGACCGGCAGCGGGCAAAGGAAATCATCAAAAAGCAGGAGGAGCTCTCGGCCGCAACAGGGATCCCGGGAATGGTTGCGATGG
>JBLNHB010000123.1:0-3260 GCA_050268805.1 bacterium
TAGTAGCTTGCTATAATGGTTAGGCGGAGCTCATTGACAAAGGAGGAATCGATGAAAACGAGAGTGGGGTTGTGGATTGACCATAGGAAGGCTGTTATCGTGGCTGTTACTACCAAAGGGGAAGCGATAGAACTGATAATATCGAATGTTCAAAAACAGCTCCGCCGTTCCGGCGATTCCCCTCTGAAGGGTTCCTATGAACCGCAGCAAGTACCGGCGGCTGATAGCCGCCAGAGATTGTTTACGGGACAACTCAACATTTACTACGATGCGGTCATTGCGTCTATTCGTGATGCGGAATCTATCCTGATATTCGGCCCCGGCGACGCAAAGAACGAACTCGCAAAACGTCTGAAAAGAAGCAATCTCGGCGGACGCATCGCGGGAATTGAAACAGTCGACAAGATGACGGATCGCCAGATCGCGGCGAAAGTTCGGCAGCACGTTCCCAAACGGCGCCGGCAATAGGACCGGGACGGAACTGCCTAAAAAAGATATTATCGAGAGGGAGGATGAAATGCAAAAGAAAAAGGGTCTCCATGATGAGATTGCAAGGGTTGCGCACGAACTGTATGAAAAAAGAGGCAGAATTCGCGGGCATGAATTGGAGGATTGGTTAGATGCGGAAAAGATAGTGATGGAAAAACATGAGAGACACGCGAGCGAAACAGAGCAGTGGCAGGAAGGTGACAGGAGCGCGAAACCACAGAAGGGGTTTCGGCGGACAGTCAAGAAAGAGGGGTTTTATAAGAAAGGGTGAGAGACGAGGAAAAGGGTCATCGCTTACTCTCTTGTTGAGGCAACCATGAGAAGACGTAATCTTAGTAACTGATACCCATTCAACTCATGAAAGACTTATTACACAAAAAAACAAAATGCCTTCTGATCCAGCCGCTGTTCTCAACATTCAGCTTCTGGAATTACCGGGACGTGTGCAAAATAGCGGGCGCTCAATACCCCGCGGCGCCTTTAGGGTTAATGACGCTGGCAGCGTTGCTGCCCCAGCATTGGGAGTTCAAGCTGATCGATGAAAACGTCGAACCATTAAAGGACGAGCACTTCGAGTGGGCGGACATTGTTTTTGCCGGGGCCATGCTCCCCCAGCAGGATCGGCTGCTCACCATCATAAAAAAGGCGCATAAAAAAAACCGTCCGATCGTCGTGGGAGGCCCTGATCCGAGTTCTCAACCGGACATTTACCGCGAGGCGGATTTCCTTGTGCTCGGCGAGGCGGAAGTCACCATTCCCCCGTTCATCAATGATCTGGGCAACAGGGTAACCTCCGGCACCTATGCATCAGCCGAAAAGGCCGACATGGCGGAAGCGGTCATACCCAGGTTCGACCTTGTCAGGTTTAAGGACTATTTGCACATCGGGATCCAGTTTTCCCGCGGATGTCCCCATAACTGTGAATTCTGCGACATCATCGAACTGTTCGGGAGAAAGCCGCGGACCAAGACCCCTGAGCAGGTGATCCGGGAGCTCCAGCGGCTGTATGACATGGGGTACCGGGGCCACGTGGATTTCGTCGACGATAACCTTATCGGCCATAAACGGGACGTCAAACAGGCACTGCTGGCCGTCAACGAATGGCTGGAAGCGAGGAATCACCCCTTCTTCTTCAGCACCGAGGCATCGATCAACCTGGCCAAAGAAAAAGAGCTCCTTCAGTTGATGCGCGAGGCTGACTTCCGGTATGTCTTTATCGGCGTCGAAACCCCCGATGAAGAGTCTTTGAAACAGACACGGAAATGGCAGAACGTCAATATTTCCATGGCCGACTCGATACGGTTGCTGTACGACTACGGCATGATCGTGAATGCAGGATTCATCATCGGATTTGACAGCGAGACGGAGCGGTCCGCCGGACAGATGATCGCCTTCATTCAGGACACGGGCATCTGCATGGCCATGGTGGGCATGCTCGTTGCTCTGCCGAATACGCAATTGACGAGAAGGCTCAGGAAAGAAGGAAGGCTCTTTGATGACGGCATCAACCTTGCCAATACGACAAACGAGATCGACCAGACCACCAGCGGGTTGAATTTCAAAACCGTACGGCCCCGTCTCGACATCCTGACCGATTATATCGATATTGTGACGCATCTCTATGAACCAAAAAATTATTATAAGAGGGTGCTGTATACCGCCAGCCACTTAAAACCGGCCGCCGGATACAAGCCGGGCCTTAAAAAGGTGCTCATGAACATCAGGTCGTTTCTCAGGCTGTGCCGGGTGATAGGCCTTCAGAGAGAAACCGGCTTGTTATTCTGGGCGATGATTTTCAAGGTCCTTATGAAAAACCCTGCTGCCCTTGAAGCAGCGGTCAATCTCGCCGCAATGCATATCCATTTTTACCGGCAGTCGAGATTTCTGGTTGACCTTCTTGAGGAAAGAAAAAAAATGATCCGGGAAATCGGGGAAAACAGATACGATGAAATGATGCTGCACCGGGACACATCGCTGCAGACGGAACAAAGGAGCAGAGAGATAGTGGGATAGCGGGATAGTGAGCTAGTACGATAGTCAGAGATTTTGACCATTCTGGTGTGAGAGTGCCATGGAGGGAGAGGCTTCAGGTCAGCTTCTCACCGACCCGACACGGTCGCGGCCGCCGGTCTTTGCCCGGTAGAGCCCCGCGTCGGCCCTCCTGAGGATATCCCCGATCGACTCATCATCGGGATGTATGACCGTAATGCCGAGGCTGATCGTGACCGGCACTTTTTCGGGAAGAACGGATTCCCTGTCAAATCTATGTTTTACCCTGGTGCGCAGCCGCTCCGCGAATCGTCTTGTCTCCTCGAAACCGGTATCGGGCAGTATCACCAGGAACTCCTCTCCTCCCAGGCGTCCCAGGATGTCATAGCTCCGGATGGACTCCTTGACAGAGGCGGCGAGGGCCTTGAGCACCTCATCCCCCGCGAGATGGCCGAAGCGGTCGTTGACCTTCTTGAAATGGTCAAGGTCGATGATAATGAAGCCGAGCTGGTTGTTCAGCCGCTTCGCCCGCCGGAACTCTTCCTCGAACCTCGCCAACAGATGTCTCCGGTTATATAACCCCGTCAGCTCGTCCGTGATCGCCAGCACTTCCATCTTCTCCCGCGCTTCGTTCAGCTGTCTGTAGAATTTACTCGTGAACAAATACACGAGACCGACCAGTCCGGCGGTCGTGAAAATAGCGAGAAAGGTGATAGCGTAAAAGTTCCTTCTCACCTCCTTTTCGATGTCATGAATATCGAAGGTAACGCTGATGCCTCCCC
>JBLNHB010000124.1:0-5409 GCA_050268805.1 bacterium
CACAGCTGAGAGAAACGTTATTCCTCGCGCTGCGAGCAGTGAAAACGAGAGTGAAATCAGAACACCAGGCCGCACTCTTTCAATGCATGCATGATCTCTTCTTCCGAAAAACCGACTACAACCTCTTGCCCGCCGTGAATGACAATGGTCGGGAAAGTCTCCCGTGGGTTGTACCGCCTGACCTTTTCGAGCAGTTTTTCTCGTGATTCAACGTCGACCGTGTCCAGTTCAACACACAGGTACTCTATCCCCTCTTTTTCGAGCAGGGCCTTTGCTTTTTTACAGGCGGAACAGGTACTTAGAGCGAATAATACAACCTTATTTCCTTCTGACATCTCAGCCTCCTCCCACTAATTTTTTCCCGGCTGCATAGGCTTCCTGAAGGGCAGTTGGGTGCTTCGTTATTGCGCCCTTTGCATCGACCTGCTGGTAACAGAGCGTTTCATGCTCGGAAACACTGATCGTCCTGAAAAATGCCGTGGCTGTTGCGTCCCCGCATGTGCACCCGATCTCTTTCTTCATGCCTCCAACGAGGAGGAGCAGTCCCTTTCTGCCGTATGGCCCTTCCGGTATTGGTTTTCTGAGGAGGTATTTTTCGCACCACAAGGCCTGGGCCCGGTCAATGAGTGCCTTTATCTGAGCCGAAAGGCCGAAGAAAAAAATAGGCGATGCGAGGATAAAGCGGTCTCCCTCCCGGATTGACGCATATACCTGGTCCATATCATCCCGGATCACGCATTCGCCGGTTTTGTCACAGCCACTGCAATTTGTACAGGGAGAAATATCCATCTCATTCGGCCGGAACAGGATGATCTCGTGACCTTCCTCTTCAACTGCCCTCATCGCTTCCCGCAGGAGCAGCTCACTATTTCCTCCAATCCTCGGGCTTCCGAGGAAAGCGACCACCTTCACTTCTTTTTCCCTTTCGGGAGGAGTTTCTTGAGCTCTATCTGGTCCTTCATCTGCTGGAGGTTATGAGAGAGTTCCCACCATCCGTTCTTAAACGCTGCATAATCCGGAGCTCCCGTCATAGCAGAGGCATAGCGGATCGAGTTTGCATAGAAGAGCCACTGCTTCACCCATAATTTTTCAATACTCTCATCAAAGGGATTCGTTTTGTCTTCAATGCCGTTTTCCCATGCGCCCACCATAAGCATGGTGGCTGAGAAGGTCATCTGATTCGTCTCTTTGGTCGTAGTGTCAAGCTTTTCAAAATGATTGTCCACCCAATCGGTACTATGGCAACTCTTACAAACTGTCTTCATGGTGCTCAGCCGCTTTTCCTGCACGCTCCGGTCAATGAGGTATTCCCTGGCAGGCTCCCCGGTAAATGCAGTTGGCAGGGGGAGTTTGTCCTTGTTTTTGATAATCGTGGTATTCCCTGACCGTGGCTGCGGATGCGCATAGACGAGGCCGAAGAGCCTTACCCAGAGTCTCGCACCGAAGTCATGGGTTCTTTCAGCGATAACATCGCCTGTTGGTGAGACAAGCAGACTGTTGTGACAGGAGGCGCAGGTAGGGGCCTGGAAATCGGTCCCTACAATCCAGGGAACAGAGGAAAATTTCCATTCCTTTTCTTTTGAAGCATAAATATTACCGTGCTTGCTCTCTTTGTAGACATTCCAGGCAGGTACATCAGGCTCGAGATGGCATTGGGCACACGTATAAGGTTTCCGGGCGACCTCAATGGAAAATCCGTGGCGGGGATGACAGGCAGAGCAGGCTCCCAGAGAACCGTCAGGATTTTCTCGTCCCACTCCCTGGTTAGGCCAGTTCGTGAGATGGGGTACCGGAATCTCTCCCATTTTGGTCATGACCTTTTTCATCCCTTTCACTTCAATTCTTGTACCGTGACAGCCGAGGCATGTCTCGCGGAGCGTAACATCCGAGGGGTCATGGGCAACTATTTTGCCGTTCTCGACCGTCGTGAGCCCATCGGTGCTCTTCACCAGAGTATGGTACACCGGGTTGCTGAGGAGGTTCTTTATCGCATGGGCCTTCTTCGATCCTTCATACTGCTCAACCTCCAGGGGGTGGCAGGTCCTGCAATCATTCGGAGACACAACGACATTGATCTTGAATCCCATGTGCTCGAAATTGTCACGATGTTTAGCAGGGTTGAGACTGTGGCATTCAAAGCAGCCGACCGCATACCGGCTGAACTGTTCCAAAATTTTTCCAGCCGAAACCCTTCTGCGGAGATCAGGTTTGCCGAGCGCCTGTTGGGGAGTAGTCTTCGAATGCCTGCTCGTAAGCCAATCCTGCACGATCCCGGGGGTAAACATGCTATGACAACCGATACACGCCTGCGTTTCTGGGCTGAGCTCCTGTGATGCTTCTTCCATCTCCTCATCGGCCAATGACTGCAATGGAATGATCACCAAAAATAGGACAGTTAAGAAAACCGTCGAAAGGCGTCTGAACAGCATCATCGAAATCCCCCTTCGAAAGAAATTAATTTCCTCTCATGAAAACCAATGCACTCGATGAAAAACAGTTTTCATAAACCGGCTAGACAATCTTCTTGAACTGTTCTCTCTTTGCACCGCAAATGGGGCAGGTGTCGGGCGCCTCATGTTCGACAGTGTTCCCACATGTCTGGCAAACATAATAGTCGGCTTTTTCATTATCCCCAAGATATTTATGGGCCTTCTGATAGAGGTTGGCGTGAATTTTTTCGACTTCATTCGCAAAATGAAAGCTCTTCCAGGCATTGGTGTTACCCTCGGCTTTGGCGTCCGCCAGCATCCGGGGATACATGCTCTGAAATTCATGGGACTCACCATTGATTGCTTCTTCAAGATTCTGGATTGTACTCCTGATGCCTCCCATCTCTCTCAAATGGTTATGAGCGTGGACTGTTTCCGCTTCAGCAGCCGCCCGGAAGAGTTTTGCGACCTGCTTGTAGCCCTCTTCTTCAGCCTTCCTTGCAAACGCAAGGTACTTCCTGTTCGCTTGTGATTCACCGGCAAAAGCTTCCTGCAAGTCTTGGAGTGCTTTGGACATACGTCCTCCCTTCTGAATGTGTAATTTATGTGTTGAACAGTTGCTGGAAACCAATCCCTACCCTACAACTTCCATAGGTTGTCCGCAGCAGACGAGCTGACCACCTCCCGCCTTGGTGACGACAACCTCGTTTCCGCAGATATTGCACAAGTATTTTTCGCCTGCTTTCTTGACTGCCATAGTTCCCCCTTTATCCGTTCATTGCATGAGACGTCATGCTACTCAAGAGCTTCATATACCTTCCCGACGAGGTCCTCTCCCGGTTTAAGAGTCTTTTTTCCGGTGTCCCACTTTGCAGGGCATGCCTCCTCCGGGTGCTTGGAAACATGGACAAACCCCTTCAGCTTCCTGAGCAGTTCATCTGCATTCCTGCCAACATTATAGAAGTTGACTTCTGAACTGACTAACACTCCTTCCGGTGAGATAATGAATGTTCCCCGGAAATCGAGTCCCGTTGATTCATCATAGACGCCGAAGAGCCTCGACACCTTTCCCGTGGGATCAGCTCCCATAGGATACTGAACGTTTTCCAGCAATTTCTCATCGCGGTGCCAGCCCATATGGACAAAGTGAGTGTCCGTACTTATCGAGAGAACCTCGCAATTGAGTTTCTTCAGCTCTCCATACCTCCCTGCGATGTCTGCAAGCTCGGTCGGGCAGACAAAGGTAAAATCTGCAGGATAAAAGAACAGAATCGTCCATTTCCCGGCCTTCATATTTTTTGAGAAGGAGAACTTGCCAAACTTGCCCCTCGCCGGTTCAAAGGTGTCCAGTTCAAAATCAGGAACATTCTGGCCGATCCGTAATCCGCAACATCCCTCTTCATGCTCCATATGCATACTCCTCCTCGATAGAACAGTTTATAAACAGCCGCTAACCTTCCCCCCTCCTACTAGCGATTCCTGTTAAACCGGTTCAAAAGCATCCTTCGGGGCATTGCAAACAGGGCAAGCCCAGTCATCGGGCAGATCTCTAAATGGTGTTCCCTCTTTTTGCTCATCGTAAATATACCCGCATACGGTGCATTTGTACTGCATGAAGCCCTCCTTTATTGGTATTTTTTGTGAAACTCTTTTACCTGCTTGGCAAAATTACGGCCAAAATCGTAACAGTTATTCTTGTCCTCCAGGGACGGTCTGTATTCCACCTGCATACCCGCTTCAACTGTCTCAAGTTTCATGTTCTTGAGTTCTCCGTAGAGCCATTTAACCGCACCGCCGCCCCATCCGTAACTGCCGAACGCTCCGGCAATCCTGTCCCTCGGTCGTAATCCCCGCAGGTGAGTCATAAATTCTGCAATAGACGGGAAGACCTCGTTATTGAGTGTCGGGGAACCAACAAGACAGCCCCTTGATTTCCAGAATTCTTTGATTGCCACACTCATCGGCGTAGCCCTGAGTTTGATGACCTTACAGTCAACTCCCTCATCCATGATACCCTGCATGATTGGATGGGTCATAATCTCGGTGCTGTGCCACATCGTGTCGTAGATGATTGAGACCCGGAGTTTTGTCCTACCTGCCGCCATGTTCAGGTACATTTCAAGGACCCTCCCCGGGTCCTTCCGCCAGATGATGCCGTGGTCAGGAGCAATCATGTCGATGGGCATCCCCATTTTCTGGATCTGAGCGATCTTCGCTTTGATCAGCGATCCGAATGGCATGAGAATGTTTGCGTAGTAATCAATGACCGCGTCCTCGAGTTCGGCATAGGAAGCGCATTCGATGAATTCATCATCAAACCGTGCAGACGAACCCAGGTGCTGGCCAAAGGCATCCTGTGAAATCAGAAGTTTCGCGTCCTTAACATAGGTCATCATGGAATCCGGCCAGTGGAGCATAGGGGTTTCAATGAAGTGAAGAGTATATTTTCCGATCTTCAATTCATCCCCGGTCTTCACGGTCTTTACATTCCACCGTGAAGTATCGAAGAACCGGTCCATGCCTTTCTTTCCCCGCTCCGTGACATAAATAGTTGCCTGGGGGGTCTGTTCCATGATCCTGCCGAGAGCGCCCATATGGTCATTCTCAATATGATTGACAATGACGTTCTTGATGCGCTCGGGGTCAACAATAGTCTTGATGTTTGCGATCCCCACTTCTGCAAAATCATGTTTCACGGCATCGAGGAGCGTAATGTCCTTGTCCATAATAAGATAATTATTGTAGGTCGAGCCGTGAGGAGTTATATATCCGTGAAAATCCCGGACCGCCCAGTCAATAACGCCTACCCAAAAAATATCCGGTTTAATCTCGACTGCTTTCATGGAGGCATCTCCTCTCTCTTCCGTAAAATATGTTCAACTGTATCACATTTTCCCTCTTCCTTCAAGCAAGGAATCCATGTAAGAATATTGCGGATGGTCCTTTCCCTCTTCTCGTTCATGCATGAACAAGGAAGACG
>JBLNHB010000125.1:0-11997 GCA_050268805.1 bacterium
TTCCCGGCTGAGCTGGTTCCTTTTTCATCTCATGGGGAGGCGGAGCGGGTGATTGGTCATCCCGTTCACTCTCTTTGAATCTTCCTGTTTTCACCTGCTCCTGGTATTCCTGCGGAACAGCACCGAGAGAGTCTGAGAAATGGACATTCCCCTCGTTGTCGGTCCACTGGTAGTATTCGCCTGCGTTGCCGGCAATGGAAAATATCATGCACACCGCCGCAACGCCTGCACACGCTGAATGCATCATTGATAATTTTCCGCCGTTGGGCTGCATGACAACTCCTCGCACTCACCCGTCATCAAATTCATTTTCGGGATCCTTCAACAAAAGCATTTACACGCAAAACAATTCTATCACAGGCATGTATGTTTGTCCACGTCAGAAGCGGAGACCACAGGGATTGATACTGATGAATAATCTCTGACAGGGTTCACATCATCTTGAGGACTATCTTTCCCCTTACTCTTCCGCTCTCACTGTGCGCCAGGGCGTCTCTGGCCTCGCCAAGGGGATACACCTTATCAATGACAATTCGTATCCTCCCGGCTTCGATCTGCGTTTTCATCCATTCCATGTCTGCCGCATTCGGCGAGACCATGATGAGCCGGGCCTTCTTCCCGCTGAAATAACCGGTTATGTATTGGCTCAGAATAATGGGAAAGGCCGGGAGCGTGCAGACGTAAATGCCTCCTGTATGAAGGACCTTCTTACATTCCCCGAAAGAACGCTTGGCCACGACATCGAAAATGATGTCATACCGCGCGCTGCCGTTGGTAAAATCTTCCTCCGTATAATCGATAACGTGGTCAGCGCCGAGGCCCTTCACAAAATCAGCGTTGACCCCACTGCACGCGCCCGTGACTTCAGCGCCGAAAATTCTTGCGATCTGGATCGCAAAGTGCCCCACACCTCCCGATGCTCCGTTGATCAGGACTTTTTTACCGGGAGCAATATGTCCTTTATCACGCAGCGATTGAAGAGCGGTGAGACCGGCAATCGGGATGGTCGCGGCTTCCCCGAAACCGAGGTTCGTGGGCCTGGGAAAGACCGTCCTTTCAGGCGCGCATGCATACTCTGCAAAAGCCCCCAATCTCCGGATGCCAGGAAGGCCTATGACCTCATCGCCTTTCTTATATTTTCTCGCCTCTCTGCCGGTTTCGATGACCTCTCCCGCGCACTCTCTGCCGAGGATCATGGGGAACCTGCTTCCCGAGATTATCTTGACCATCCCGCTCCGGATCTTCCAGTCAACGGGGTTGATGCTCGCTGCATGCACTTTGATAAGGACCTCGTCCGGCCCTGGCGAAGGCCTGGGCACATCCTTTATTTCCACTACTTCGTTTCCGCCGAATGTGTCGATGACAACCGCTTTCATGCATGCCTCCAGGACGGATTCTATATTCAAAACTTCGATCTCATTCAATTATACATCTGTTTTGCAGCATGCGTTTTTCAGGGACAGGGGCAGGTAAGGGGGGATTACTCCCTCTCGATCCTGATGTCGTCGTAATACGCGGTTGCGGACTCTCCGGTGTTGTCCGTGTCGGTCATGATGGCAACGGCGCCGGCCGTGGGAGGCTCCCCGCCGAAAATCATTTTAAAATCCTCGTACACGTTTCTCTGCTCCTTGATCCACTTGCCGACGTTAGCGCTGCCGCTCTCAACAGCGACCATGACCGCCTTCGCATGAAAGGGATTGCGGACATATTTCCCCTTGGGGAGTTTGTTGGCCCAGATATAATTAATGCTCCTCGAAAGAGGCGGCAGCCAATGGGGGAAGATCACATACACCCGCCCCGCATAATCATCACCCGACTTTTTCGTCTCATCGCCCTTCTCGATGATGTTCCCCACCTTCCACCTCCATGTCAGGAGGGGATAGTCTTTCACGCTGTAGGAGTACTTATAAATCACGCCTGATGCCGAGGCGTGGCTTTCGGCTCTCAGCACATGGTTTGAGCCTTCTTCGACAACGCGGTAGGTTGTTTCTCCCTTGAATCTCTTTGCTTCCCAGTAGGGCGAGAGCCCGTTTTCAAAGTCGTCGATACCAATGGTCTTTTCCTCTGCCATGACCATACCGGAAGCCAAGAACAGGAGTCCAAGTAAAAAAGGCCGGGTCACTTCTCCGGTTCTCCCGACACAATCCGTATCTGCGAAGGCGACCTTACGATGATCTCAAGACGGCCATCGTAAAGAGAAATGCTCCCGCTCACATCGATGGTCCTGTTCAGGAACAAATCGCCGGGGCTCCCACTGAATTGCACGGCGTCCTCCCTGAAAATGACGACCGTGAAATTATCGGGATCCCGGAAGTCGTTTCTGCTGTTCAGCACGATTCTCTTCTCTGCTTCTTGTGCCTTTCTCACGAAGAACCTCACTGTTGCTTCTTTCCCCGCTGATTGGCGCGCCTTTTCGGGGCAGATGGTTCCCTCTTCACCGCAGGAACGGGAAAGCAATTGCTCACGTTCACGCCTGGTCAGCCAGGCATGCTTCTCCCTCTCATTCCAGAGCCCTTTATATCGGGTCTTTGCGTCCCACTCCAATTCTCTGAACTCATCGAGATACTGAAAGGGCTGCCGACCGTATACCATGGCAAAGCCATCGCTGATCATGCGCGCGCTCACAAAAACCGTATCAAGCCAAACATACCGGAGGAGCCTCCCGTAGTCGTCTTTGTCGATCGTCCCGTTCTCCTCCGCTTTCAGGCAAACTCTCTTGCCTGCGATCAATGTTTTCAACCTCACCGCAGCCTCTTTCCCGAACCACTCCACATCCTTTCGCGGATCCCCGATCTCAGGGCTATCGATGCCGAGGAGCCTCACCCTTTCTTCCCTGTCGGTCACGAAGGTATCACCATCGATAACTTCTTTCACGATCCGGTAATCGCATGATGACGATATCGCGGGTGACATAATGAGAAGAAGGATGGGGAAAAAAGAGAGGAAAGCAGAGAATCGATATCTCCTTCCCTTGAATGGTCTTTTCATATGATCGGGCATACTCAACAGCTCCGGCTGACCGTTTTTCTCACTGTTCCATGATACAGCACGGCTCTTCATATCCATGAAAGTCTTTCTGATATAATAATGCAATCAATAACCACCAGCGACGGAGGAATTGTATGCTCGATAAGATCAGCAGCGCCTTTACCGCAGGGGCTCTCGGCGGCCTTGCGAACAGTCTGGCGGTATGGTTTTTTACAACAACGGGGTTTGCGGCGGACGTCGGCGTGAACCTCCATCTGCTTCACCCCTCGCTGACCTCCTCATGGCTTTCTCCGAGACTTGTCTGGGGAGGACTCTGGGGATTTCTCTTCCTCATCCCGGTCCTGAAGAAGTCTGTGCTCCTGAGAGGTCTGGTCTTCAGCATCGGTCCCTCCCTCTTCATGATGTTCATGGCGTTCCCGAAAATGGGGTATGGCGTGTATGGGCTTTCGCTCGGGACGCTCATGCCCTTCTTGGTGATTCTCTTTAACGCCCTCTGGGGAATAGCCGCCGCTCTCTGGTATTCGGCAGGCGGAGAATAGGATCAGGCATTTCCTTTCGGCTCGTCGAGCCCCAGATTTTCGGGATGAAACGATCTGAACTGAGCAGCCTGAGTCTGCATCGCTTCCTCAATCATCATCCGGTGCACCTTCACCACCCGCTCATAGGGGATCTTGAGTTCCTGTGCAACCGCTTCGAGGGGCAAGCCCTGGGTATAGCGCATTTCGGCAATAGTTATTTTCAGGAAATCTTCGGCAATCAACCGCTTTAATTCGCTGTCCTTGACATCGATCGCGTCGCATGCCTCATCGATCTGCATCCCGTTCTTCATGTTCTCTCTCATCTTTGCTATGGATTCCTCATAGATCCTGCTTTCTTCATCAGAATATTCCTTGAACGTGATGTTTCCCATTGCATGGCTCCCTTCACCGTTTTTATTATTCTACCAGAGAGGGACACGGGAAAACAGCGGATGTTGAAAGCTCCCGGCAGAAAAAAAGACGGGGAGACAAAGCTGCCTCCCCGTCGCTGATTCTTCAGTACGCTGAAAAAAATACTTACTTCTTTTCAGGCGCCATCGGAGCCGGTGCCGGCGCCGGTGCTGCCGGCTGCTGCTCAGGCGCTGCGGGCTGTGTCATCGCAGGCTTGGGCTCCTCTTTCGGCTTCTGCTGGCAGCCGAAAACAGTTACCAGGGATGTTACGAAAATAAGGCACAGTGCGATTCTTACGATCTTCTTCATTGTTCTAATTTCCTCCTTCGATTAATTATTCCGACTAATGCCGGTTATATGGCATAAAAAAAACGGCACGCCTATTTCTGTGCCGGTGCCATCGGCTGTGCGGGAGCAGTTGGCTTTGCAGGCTCAACGGGTTTTGCTTTCTTCATCTCGGTCACTTTCTTCACGGATGCAGCAACCTTCTGCCCCTCTTTTTCGGTGTATTTTACGGTTACCTTGTCCCCTGCTGCGAGTTCAGCCAGACCCTTTACTCCCATGAATTTCGTCTTGTCCGTAACCTTTACCGAAGCCTCTTTTCCTTTTTTCTCGATCATGATCGAATTCGCCGCAATATCAACCGACTTCACAGCGCCGGTCATAGTTTTCGGCGCTTCTTTCCCGTGTTTCGCCGGTGCCTTCTCAGCGGGCTTCGCGGGTGCTGCAGCGGCCGGCTTTTCGGTCTTGGCAGAGGGTGCTGCCTGCTCTGCAGCCATAACAATTCCCATCACTGATACGAGAAACAAACATGCAACCATCAAAGCAACCAATTTTTTCATCGCGAACTGTCTCCTTTTTAAAATTCCTAATAATTCCTCATGAAAATGGAAAAACCACACCACGAATATACTCCCCTTCATCACCTCCTCTTCGTGCCTGGCACGGGGAAGAATCGCCATCTCTGAATCCGGCTGACCTTGGTCCGCTCCCCTCACTGCAAGGCGCATACGCACCAGACATTCTTCTTAATTATCTTTCCCGTTTTGTATTGTTATTGCACAAATCATAACACAAGAAGCATGCCAATTCCAATTACCCTCAACAATTCTTGATAAACCGAACGTTATCAGGATAGCATATTCATATTTACTTTTTTTACATATTCTTTTATAATGCACCCGTGCCGAAATGGCATGATTGCTTGGATTTTTTGTCATTCGCTATGCCGGAATGGCATATGCAAATACGCCGGGTTTGAACATCGCTGCTGAACGATACCCGGACCGGAAAGAAGTGGATCCACATGGAATTGAACATACTCGTCCTTGAGGGGACCGGGGCCGCAGAGTGGGAAAAGGTAAAAACTTTTTTCAGGAGAAAAGGCCATACCCTCCATGTCTCTGCTGCTACAAAGGATGCTTTCAGGATACTGAGGAATGAGCCCGTCAATATTGTCCTCACCGATTTTCATCTCCCGAAAAACAACAGCCTCACCTTCCTGCGGAAAGCCAAGAAGGCCAAACCTCATGTCGAGATCATTTTCCTCTCGGCGAATGTGCCTCTCTCCAAGGCGATCGAGGCCATGAAAGCCGGCGCTTATGATTTCTACGAATTCCCGGTGAACATGAAATTTCTCATGGCGGTCATCGAGAAGGCGATCGAAAAGCAGGACCTCTATGTCGAAAAGGCCGAGCTCGAACGCAAGGTCATGGAGCGGTTCAATTTCGGGAATATTATCGGCAGGTCCAAGGCGATGCAACATGTCATCGAGATCGTCAGCTCCGTCGCGCCGAAGAATGTGAACATCCTTCTCACCGGAGAAACCGGCACCGGGAAAGAAATGGTCGCCAGCGCCATCCACTATAACAGCCCGCGCTCTTCCAGGCCCTTCGTCAAGGTCAACTGCGCTGCCTTCAATGAGGGGGTACTCGAATCGGAGCTCTTCGGACATGAGAAGGGTGCTTTTACGGGAGCGCTCACCCGAAGAGTCGGACGGTTCGAATCGGCAAACAGCGGCACGCTCTTTCTCGATGAAATCGGTGATATTTCACCGAGCACCCAGATCAAGCTCCTGCGGGTCATTCAGGAAAAGGAATTTGAGCGCGTGGGGGGAAATGAGACAATCAAGGTTGACGTGCGGCTTATCGCCGCGACCAATCAGGACCTGAGAAAGCTCATCCAGGAGGGGAAGTTCAGGGAAGACCTCTACTACCGGCTCAATGTCGTCCACATCGAGATGCCTGCGCTGAGGGAGCGGAAAGAGGACATCCCGCTCCTCGTGAGCTCCTTCATCAACAAGATTAATGAAGAAAACGGGTACGAGATCAAGGGAATCACCAAGGAAGCCATGCAGATCCTCCTCGATTACAGCTGGCCGGGGAATGTACGAGAAATGGCCAATGCCCTCGAGTCTGCCATGGCTCTTTCTGACAAGGAGGTCATCGAAGCAAAATTCCTCCCCTCTTTTCTCCTCCTTGCACAACCTCAGGACGGGGAATACTACCACATCCCCCATGGCCTGACCATGCAGGAGATCGAGCGGGAGGTCATCAGGGTCACGCTGGCAAAGATCGGCGGCAATAAAACGCTGGCATCAAAATTGCTTGGCATTGGATTAAGAACTTTACAGAGGAAATCCAAGGAATTTCACCTGTAGAGCAGAAGAACCCGATGGGTTCTTATTCTGAGTTACGTGGAGGATCAATGGAAAAAGAGGTCTTGATCAACGAAGAAGAACCTCCGAGTCAACCCTACCCCATCCTTGAAAGCATGCCCGGTCCGGGTGTCCTGCCCCCTGGAGAGACGTTCCCTCCTCTCACTTCTCTCGCCCCCCATGAGGGACTTTTTAAGACCGACAGTGTTGTCCAGAAGCTCTGGCCCGGCGTGACCACCGAAGAGTGGAACGACTGGCGGTGGCAGATGGCGAACAGGGTAAGGACAATAGACAACCTTTCCCTTCTCTTGAACCTGAAGCCATACCAGATATCGAGATACAAAAGGCTCATCGAATATTTCCATTTCGCGATAACCCCCTACTACCTTTCTCTTATCGACTGGTCAAATCCCGATGATCCGGTCAGAAAGCAATCAGTCCCTGACCTCAAGGAACTTGAGTTCCAGATCATCGGAGACAATGACCCGCTTGAAGAAGAGGAAGACATGCAGGTTGCGGGTCTCGTTCACCGCTATCCTGACCGGGTGCTCGCCGTAGTGACGAACACCTGCAGCATGTACTGCCGTCACTGCACCCGTAAGAGGATCTGGCATGAAGGAGAATCCGAGCGGTCGAAAAAAGAACTCAAGGCGATGGTCGACTATATCCGGTCGACGTCCGGTGTTCGCGAGGTTGTCGTTTCAGGCGGAGACCCCCTCACCATGAACATTGATCTCCTCGACTGGTTCCTCGGCGAACTTCAGCGCATCTCCCATATCGAGGTGCTCCGGATCGGCACCCGGGTACCGGCAGTGCTTCCCATGAGGATCACCGATGACCTCGTGAGCATGCTCTCCCGCCACCGGCCGCTGTGGCTGAACACCCAGTTCAACCATCCGCGCGAAATAACTCCCGAAGTCCAGGAGGCATGTGATAAGATACAGCGGGCGGGGATTCCCATATCGAACCAGTCGGTCCTCCTCAGGGGAGTGAATGACTCCCTCGAGGTGATGAAGGAACTCTGCCACGCTCTCCAGAGGATCATGGTTCGGCCCTATTACCTTTACCAGTGCGACCCGGTCCGGGGAGTCGAGCACTTCAGGACGAACCTCTGGAAAGGGATCGAGATCATCGAGATGATGCGCGGCTATACCGGCGGGCTCTGCGTCCCAACCTTTGTGGTCGATGCACCCGGAGGCGGCGGAAAGATTCCTCTCCAGCCGTTCTATCTCCTCTCGGTGAGCGAAAAGGACGTGATCCTGAGAAACTACGAAGGCATGATCATCAAATACTTCAATCCCCAGGAGTCTGATTTCGGGAGACCGAAGAAGGCGAACGGAAACGGGAAAGACGGCGGAACCGCCCAGCTCATCAAGGGCACGGTCAAGGCACTCGTCCCCGAGGAAACAGTGCGGTACAAACGGAGGAAACAGAAGAATCTCCTCTTCAAGGCAAAGGACGACCGGGTATGAAGATTGGCCTCACCTACGACCTCAGGAAAGAGTACACCGACATGGGCTTCACCGAGGAGGAGACTGCCGAATTCGACAGCGAGGAGACAATCAATTCCCTCGAAGAGACCATCCGGAACCTCGGCCATGAGACGATCAGGATCGGCAATATCTATGAACTCGTCAGGAGAATTGCATCGGGCGAGCGGTGGGAATTTGTCTTCAATGTGACAGAAGGCCTCCATGGGAGGAGCAGGGAGGCACAGGTCCCTGCCCTTCTTGAGGCATTCAATATCCCCTACACCTTCAGTGATCCCCTCACCCTCTCGCTCTGCCTCGACAAGGCGATGACCAAGAGGATCGTCCGCGACGCGGGCATCCCGACACCCGATTTTGCGGTGATCCAGTCATTGCATGAACTGGAAGGAAGCGAACTGCCGAACAAGGGAAAATTTCCGCTCTTCGTCAAACCCGTGGCCGAAGGCACCGGCAAGGGGGTAACGGCCGATTCGATCATACGGGACATGGATGCGTTGAAACGGCAGGTGCGGAAGCTCCTCATCCGGTATAATCAGCCGGTTCTCATCGAGACGTTTCTCCCCGGCAAAGAATTCACTGTCGGCATTCTCGGAACCGGGAGCGATGCGCGCGCCATCGGCGCGCTCGAGGTCAAACTCCTCAAGAATGCCGAGCCCGGCGTTTATTCGTTCATGAACAAGGAACTCTGCGAAGAACGGGTAAAATATGTCCTCGTTGAAAAGACCAAGATCCTGAAGGAGGCAGTCGACGTCGCCCTACGGGCATACCGGGCGCTCGGATGCAGGGACGCCGGAAGGGTCGATCTCAAGACCGATGGCGACGGAAAGATCTGTTTCGTCGAGATGAACCCTCTCGCAGGGCTCCACCCGACCCACTCTGACCTTCCGATCCTCTGCACCCAGGTGGGAATCCCCTACAGCGTTCTCATTTCCGGCATTATTGAATCCGCACTGAAACGGAAGAGGGAGACAGAGACAAAATCCAAGTCCTCTGCTTCCGCTCCAACCACCTGACATCCGCGAGGGCCTGTGAAGGTAGCTGTTGTCTACAACAGACCAGAATCGGGGATCCCGGAATCCGAAGATGTTCTCATTGAAATCGAGATGGTAACCGCATCGATCCAGGAACTCGGCTACCTCTCTCAGACATTTCCCTTCGGGCCGGAAAGAGAAGCGCCCCTTCAGATCCTCGCTGCGCTCCATGACTACGCTCCCGATGCCATCTTCAATCTTGTCGAGAGTATCGGAGATGACCAGCGGTTGTATCCCGCTGCCGCCGCGCTCTTCGAACTCGCCGAATATCCCTATACCGGATCGCCGTTCGAAGCCCTTCTCACGACAACCGACAAGGCACTCACCAAGGGCCTTCTGAGTTTACACGGCATTCCCACTCCCCCCTGGCAGCAGTACCGGGGAGCCATCGAGCGCGTCACCGTCCCCCCGCCGTTCATCATCAAGCCTGCATGGGAGGATGCCTCGGTCGGTATCGACGACAGCTCTCTCATCCGTGATCCCGAAGATCTATTGCCGAAACTCTCCGCCCTGTTCCTCCGCCATCGTCGCCAGCCGATTCTTATCGAGCAGTTCATCGATGGTGCGGAGTTCAATGTCTCCCTCCTCGAACGGCCCGATGGGAGCCTGGAGGTACTTCCCCTCGCAGAGATGGTGTTCCATGACTGGCCTGAGGATAAACCGAGGATCGTCAATTACCGGGCGAAGTGGGATAAGGAATCCTTTGAATATCGCCATACCATACGGAGATTTGATCCTCCCAGCATGCCGCTCGAAAAGATCAGGGATATCGGCATCCGGTGCTGGGATGCGTTCCTCCTGAGAGGATATGCCCGCATCGATATGCGTCTCGACCGTCAGAATAATCCCTATGTCATAGAAGTCAACACCAATCCCTGCATCTCCCAGGATGCCGGGTTCATGGCAGCCGCTCATGAGGCTGGGTATCAGCCGAAGGATGTTATCGACAGGATGCTGAAAGCCGCCCTGAGAGAGATGAGCGGATGGAAAACATCGTCCTGAGGAGAGAGCCCCGTGAGAGCGACCGGGATGCTGTTCGCGAACTCCTCGGTTCAACGGGATTTTTCTCTCCCCGTGAAATCGAGGTGGCAGCTGAACTCATCGACGACCGTCTCACGAAAGGCGGTTCCTCTGAATACCTCTTCATCTTTGCCGAAATCGATAGGAAGCCTGGGGGATACATCTGCTATGGACCGATTACCATGACCGAGGGAAGGTTCGATCTGTACTGGATAGCGGTCCACTCCGGCATGCAGGGCAGGGGAATCGGTACCCTGCTCTTGACTGAGGCGGAGCGCCACATCGATTCCCTGAACGGGAACTATCTCTTCTCCGAGACCTCCTCTCGGGGCATTTATGAACCCACAAGGGAATTTTACCGGAAGCAGGGTTTTCGTGAGGTTGCGCGGGTCCCCCAATTCTACGCCGACCATGACGACAAAGTGATCTTCATGAAGAGGCTCCATGGTTCCTGAGATTATTCCTGAGATTATCGCCTTCATCGTTTTTATCATGACCTACGCGGCGATCGCGCTCGGGTATATCCCCGGCCTCGCCCTCGATAGAACCGGCATCGCACTGATCGGAGCAATCGCAATGGTCACCTTCGGCGTCCTTTCGACCGAAGAGGCCTTCAGGGCGATTGATGCATCCACCATTCTGCTCCTCTATGCGCTCATGGTGATCTCCGCCCAGCTCAGATTAGGAGGCTTCTATACAAAGGTTGCCTTCGGGATCACGCATTTTCTGAAAAAACCGAAGCTGTTTCTCTTACTGGTCATGCTCACTTCAGCGCTCCTCTCTGCAGTGCTTGCAAATGACGTCGTCTGTCTTGCCTTCACGCCGATTCTCTGCTTCTCCCTGATCAAGGCATCCCTGAATCCCGTACCGTTTCTGATCGGTCTCGCCTGCGCGAGCAATATCGGCTCTGCGGCGACCATCATCGGCAACCCCCAGAATATGCTCATCGGCCAGACCGCTCAGCTTGACTTCGGGAAATTTTTCCTCTGGTGCGGCCCGCCTTCTCTTGCGGCCCTCGTGGCCTCTTACCTCATCATCATCCTGGTGTACCGGGGCAAATGGCCGGTGGAGGGGCTCGTTCTTACTGAGCGGCGCAAGGAGTGGCCTGACTATAACGGTCATCAATCCTGGAAAGGGATTATCCTTATCGTACTGCTCATCGGGCTTTTCTTCACCCCCATACCCAGGGAACTCTCGGCAATCACGGTCGCGGGGCTCCTCCTCTGCAGTCGTCGAACGGCAACCCGGTCCATTCTCGGACTCGTGGACTGGCATCTCATTATGCTTTTCTGCGGCCTTTTCATCGTTATTGCCGGCCTGGTCAAATACGGCATACCCCAGAACTTCGTCTCAGTCCTCGCATCCTCGGGCATGAACATCAATAACGGTTTCACTCTGTCCTTCATCGCCGTAGCACTCAGCAACATCGTCAGCAATGTTCCGGCCGTCATGCTCCTCCTTGCAAATATCGACATGGGCATGACCACCAACCTCTACATCCTCGCCCTCGCCAGCACCTTTGCGGGTAATCTCTTCATCATCGGCAGCATCGCCAATCTCATCACCATCGAGCAGGCGAGGGCCTACAACATCCACATAGGATTTAGGGAGCATGCGAGGGTGGGAATCCCGGTGACGGTGGTATCCCTGGCGCTTACTATGGTGTGGACGATCCTGGAAAGGTAATCTGACATTGTTCCTTGACCAATCAATCATTCCCGGGTTCAGTTAAGAGAAGAAACAGATGGGGTTCTGATTCATGATTCGAAATGCCCATCTTCAGTTCGAAGAAGACCATAGATTGAGCATTACACCTCATAATATTCGGTGCCAACAACTCGGGCGGTAAGGGGTACTTTCCGAAGAGCGCGGATTTCATTGAA
>JBLNHB010000126.1:0-12723 GCA_050268805.1 bacterium
AGGATCTTTGATCTCCTCTCTTCACTCAATGCAAGGGGATTGACCGTTATTATGGTGACCCATAATGCAGACCTGGCAGCACGGTCCCAGCGGGTAATCAGGCTCAGAGACGGGAAACTAGACTGATGCTTCTTTAAAAGCCTCCGCCATGCCCTCCCCAGACTCCTGCGAAGACCGTCAAGAGGCTGAGGCCGAGAACGACCCAGTGAAAGACATTCAGTCTTCTGAAAACCTTAGCGGTATCGACATCTCCTCCGGTTTTGAAGACGATTTGAAAGAGCCTCTTTTCAAAGGTGAGTACGAGGATGTAAACGATCCAGACAAGGAGCATGACCGTGATACCCAATCCCCGCATCGTGAAAAGGAGTTGGTGCTGACCGGTAAGGAACAGGAGGAGACCTCCGGTGATGCCGGCAATCCAGGCGTACGCGCGCGCCTGCTTCGCAAAACGGTTTTCGATGCCCTGGAAGAGGAGCACCTTCTCAAGGGAATCCTCCATCCTCAGGAGCATGGGGAAAATGATGATCGTGACAAAGGCGACACCCCCGATCCAGAGCACGATCGTCGTGACATGGATCGCGGTGAGTATGGGTATGAACATCGTGTCCTCCTCTTTTGTGGTTTTTAGAACACTATCATACGGCGGCTCCGATGTCTATGAGAAATATCATACAGGCCCAAGCACTGTCACAAGAACATTTCAAAAAATTACCCCCCCCGGAACTTGTTCCGGAGGGGCAATTGCCGTGTCAGGCACTTAAAAAGGATCTTCGAAGAGATCTATTAAAACGTATCGTCGATTTTGAAGAGCACCGCGAACGTACCGAACCCGTGCACTTCGCTCATTTCGTAGTCGGTATCACCAATCGGTGTCTCCATTTCACCCGCATATCCCGTCGCGAGCAGACCGCCCTTCACCGAGAGCGAGATCAATGGGCTTACGTTGAAATTGATCCCCGCAACTGGTCCGATGCCGATGCCCCAGAGGTGGATATCGGTATCAGAAGCGTTATCGGGTGACCCGGTCGCGTAAACGAGCCTCAGCTCAGGGCCGACCCAGAACCGCAGGAGTTTGTTCCTCACTATGCCGAACCCGAAATCCTGATCGATGACAAGGGCGTCGAGCTTGATGTCGTCAAAAAATGTATCTTCTGGTTCATGCTTCATCCGCTCATACCCGATCTGGAGACGGTAGTTGAACACCGAGTCTTTCGCAACATTGGTATCAACGACAAACCCGATACCTGCATGGCCCGTATCCGCATCAAAGTCGTCTCCAGGAAACCCGTCCGCGTCCCACTCTGAGGTGCCGCCGCCTGCCGTGCCGTAAAAGCCAAGACCGGCAGCAGATGCATTTGTTGCTATGAAAGAGAGAAATAGAAAGACGGATAAAAACCCTACGATCCAGAACCTCTTCATTGTGATACCTCCTCTATCAGATGCGTTTATCAGCGGATTGAAAATCCAAAAATACCTTACCCGAAAAATGATGAAAATGCAAGTTTTATCGGGGGCGCATCTTTTCGGGTTTCAGCAGATAATCATTCCTTGTATTTGTTCTACAATAGTTCACCCGGCGGAGAGTGAAAAGCACAGGGAATTTACCAATCGCGGCATAGCGTTGTGAAGGGAGATGGAACCATGGATCTTCTTGAGGGAATTTATACGCGGAGGAGTATCAGGAGCTTTACGAATGAGCCGGTCAGGAGGGAGTTGCTCCTTGAAATCATCAAGGCAGGGACATGGGCACCTTCCGGGTTGAATAATCAGCCCTGGCGTTTCGTGATCGCCCGCGATCAGAAAGTCCGGAGGGAACTGTCGCAGCTCACGAAATATTACAGGATCATCGAGCAAGCACCGGCAGCGATCGCGGTATTCGCAGACAGAGATGTCATGTATCATGAAGTGAAGGACCACCAGGCGATCGGCGCGTGCATCCAGAACATGCTCCTCGCTGCACATGCCCTCGGTCTGGGCGCGGTCTGGCTCGGTGAGATTCTCAAAAATGCCGACCGGGTAAGGGAGCTTCTCGGCGTTCCGGAAACGATGGAGCTCATGGCTGTCGTTGCGATCGGGCATCCGTCGGAGAAAGAGAGGCGATCCCAACGCAGAGAGGTTGCGGAAGTGCTCATCAAGGAGATGTAACGGCCAGAGAGCCTAACGTAAGGCTCTCCCTCGATTTCCCCCGATGTTCCCCATAGTTCCTGATTGCGACGATTGAGTATACTAAAAAATGAAGAAAAGAGTTCTCATCGGCATGAGTGGAGGGGTTGATTCGTCGGTCGCGGCTTTTCTCCTTAAAGAAGGGGGATATGAGGTCGAAGGATTGAGCTTTGTGCTCTGGGAAGCGCGGGACCGGAAGGATTTCACCACCTGCTGCTCCTTTCAGGCGATCCAGGATGCTTCACGGGTCGCTGAGACAATCGGCATCAGGCATTCGCAGATCGATGTGCGTGATGCCTTTATCGAGCAGGTCATCGAGCCCTTTGTTGATTCTTATGTGAAAGGCCTGACTCCGAATCCCTGCACCCTCTGCAACCGGCATATCAAGTTTCCCTTCCTCCTCAAGGAAGCGAAGGAGCGCGGATGCGATTTCATCGCAACCGGCCACTATGCGAGGGTGCTTGCCGGGAACCGGATGCACGCGCAGAATCGCGCTGAGGTCGGAGCAGCCGCCGCAGGCGGCAACCGCATTCTCTTAAAGGGGCTGTCGCCGAAGAAGGACCAGTCCTATTTCCTCTACGTACTCAGCAGGGAGCAACTTGACCGGCTTATCCTGCCGCTCGGCCACTTCGATAAGGAGGAGGTGAGAAAGATCGCCCGGAAGCGGAATATCTTTCTCGCGGAAAAGCCCGAGAGCCAGGAGATCTGCTTCATCGAAGGAAGAAACTATTTTAAATTCATCGATAAGCTCTCCCCCATAGCTCATGACCAGGGTCCCATTCTCGATGCAGACGGCACGGTGATCGGAACGCACCGGGGAATTTTCGCTTATACGATCGGACAGCGAAAGGGGATCGGTGTCGCTGCGAAAGAGCCGCTCTATGTTTATAAGATCGATCATGTGAAAAATACCGTCCATGTGGGACCGCGGGAGATGGCGAGCAGAAAGGCGATCAGGGTAACAAATCTGAACTGGCTCGTCCCTTCCATACAGGGAGAGTTTCATGCCTTGATAAAAGTTCGCTCCACCATGCGGAGTGAGCAAGCACGCATCATGGTCCGAGGGGATGAGGCCGAGGTCAATTTCGACAAGCCCCAGTGGGCTCCTGCGCCGGGGCAGAGCGCTGTTTTCTATGACGACGATGTTGTTCTCGGAGGCGGCATCATAGCATAGGACATCACCCGCCTTGAGCAATGGGTTCATCATTTCTCACGCAATCCGGTATAATAGGTTTCCAAAAAGCAGTTCCCTTCTTGCAATGGTTTTCTGTTATGGATTCGATTCTCTCGGGGCACAGGTTTCTGTATTTCATATACACACAGAGGAGGCTACATTGGCAAAAGGCATTCGGATCGAATACGCAGACCGTATCAAGAATCTTCCTCCGTACCTCTTCGCGAAGATCGATGATATGAAGCGGGATGCGCTTAGCAGGGGTGTTGATCTCATCGACCTCAGCATCGGCGACCCGGACATCCCGACCCCTTCGCATATTGTTGAAGCGATGAAGAAGGCGGTCGAAAAGCCCGAGCACCACCGCTATCCATCATACTCGGGGATGCTCTCATACCGGAGGGCCGTCGCTGACTGGTATCAGAGGAGATTCGGTGTTGGCTTGAATCCGGCCGATGAGGTGCTTTCGCTCATCGGCTCCAAGGAAGGGATCGGCCATATTCCCCTCGCGTTTGTCAATCCCGGAGACGTTGTCCTCTACACCTCTCCCGGATACCCGGTCTATCCTGTGGGAACGCTTTTTGCCGGCGGCGTGGGGCACGCATTACCCATCACCGAAGCAAACGGGTACTATCCCGACATCAAGGGCATTCCCTTGGACGTGCTGAAAAGGGCGAGGCTTATCTTTGTGAATTATCCCAATAACCCGACCGCAGCCGTTGCGGGCAAGGAATTCTATGAGCAGCTCATCGCATTTGCCGTCAGGCACAGCATCATCGTCTGCCATGATGCGGCCTATTCAGAAGTCTTTTACGATGGCTTAAGGCCGATGAGTTTTCTCCAGATGGATGGCGCAAAAGAGGTAGGCATCGAGTTCCACTCCCTCTCGAAGACCTACAATATGACGGGATGGAGAATCGGATATGCCGCCGGCAACAGGGAGGTCATCGCCGGGCTCGGAAAGGTGAAGAGCAATCTTGACTCGGGCGTGTTCCAGGCGGTGCAGGAAGCCTCAATCGTCGCACTCCAGACCGACGATTCCATACTCGCCGGCATCAGGAACATTTATCAGAAGAGGAGAGACGTCCTCTGTGATGGCCTCCTGGCCATGGGCCTGAAATTGATGAAGCCGAAAGCAACGTTCTATGTCTGGGTAAAAGTACCGGACAAGTTTGACTCCACTTCGTTCACTACCCATCTCCTCGAAAAAGCCGGTGTCCTCACCACACCCGGAAACGGCTTCGGCAAACCGGGAGAGGGATATGTGCGGTTCGCGCTTACCACATCGGTGGAAAGAATTAAGGAAGCGGTCGAGAGGATTAAGAAGATTCTCTAATATCCGGGAAAAATATACCACAGAGTCACGGAGACACAGAGAAGATGAATGCAAAATCCGAAGCTTGAAATCCTTAATGTTCGCATTTTAGAGATTCGTGCTTAGAATTTTTTCCTCCATGTCTCTGTGCCTCAGTGGTTTCTTTGTCTTTAAATCTGTGCGATCTGCGGACATTTTATGCACACTGCCTATATCGGAATCGGTTCAAATCTCGGCAACAGGGAAGAGCATTGTAACGAGGCCATCCAACGTATGGCGGAGCGCGGCATCGGGATAACCGCCCGCTCTTCGATCCACGAAACAGAGCCCTGGGGAGTACGCGACCAGCCAAACTTCATCAACATGGCGGTCCAGGTAAGAACGGATCTTGAACCCCGTGCACTCCTGGACCGGCTGAAGGCCATTGAGCGGGACATGGGGAGAACCGGAGGAACGCGCTGGGGCCCGCGCATCATCGATCTCGATATTCTGCTGTATGAGGAACGCGCTATCAATGAGCCCGGACTCACTATCCCTCATCCCAATCTCCATGAGAGGGATTTTGTTCTCAGGCCGCTCGCAGAAATAGCGCCTGCTCTCGTCCATCCGATACTGAAAAAAACGATTCAAGAACTGCTGAAAAGGGTTCAAGGGATCTAGGGCTCAAGGATTTGAGTATAACTGCTGTCTTTCAGTGAATCCCTCATCACGAGAACCCTTGAATCCTTGGACCCTCGAACTCTGAGGTCTTAATTCTTTTTCACGAATTCGCCGAAGTTCCTGAAAATATCGAGGCCGAGGTGCTGGCTCTTCTCAGGGTGGAACTGGGTCGCCATGATATTGTCCCTCCACACCATGGAGGTGAAGTCCGAACCATAGTGGGAGACTCCCGCGATAATGGAAAGGTCCTCCGGAACAACGTAATAGGAGTGGACGAAATAGAAGAAACTGTTGTCCTCTATTCCCTGAAAAAGGGGCGGAGTTTTTTCCAAAGCAACGGTATTCCAACCCATGTGGGGGATCTTCAGGTGGTCTCCGGTGAACCGGACAACCCTCCCCTTGAAGACATCGAGCCCGTTGCAGGAACCGAACTCCATGGATTCGCTGAAGAGGATCTGGAGTCCCAGGCAGATGCCCAGGTAGGGTTTTCCCTTCTCGATCGACTTGAGGATGGACTGGAGGACATTGAGATCAGAGAGGTTCTTCATGCAGTCTTTGAAAGCGCCGACACCGGGAAGCACGACGGCGGAGGCATTATCGATGTCCGAGGGTTTTGAGGTGACGAGCGTCTCAATGCCGACTTTCCGGAAGGCCTTGTACACGCTCTTCAGATTTCCCATGCCATAGTCGACAATAACAATCATGGGTATTATGATACTATCAGGTCTCCGGTAAAAGCAAAAAGGAGCGGGTATCAGGGAGCGAAGCCGGTTTATAGTGGTTCGATTCAACCGATAAGGCCATGCAACTCATTGACACATAAAAATTTATCCTGATATACTCCACTGTAAAGCAGGCATGGAATAAAATTCCAATTTTGGAAATATTTGTTATGCACGCGGATGCTCCGAACACGTTCTCCGTGCGATGTGCCAACATGATGTCACGATCATCCTTCCATATATCTCTCGGGTCAGTGCAGGGTAGTCAGCAATGAGCCTTGTCGGCAGGTTAGAGGATCTCGCCCTCGCCGATATATTCCAGATTCTGAGCGTCGGGAAAAAAACCGGAACCCTCGTCGTGAAGTCATCCAAGGGGAATGCCTTTGTGGTATTCAGAGACGGGCTCGTGGTGAGGGCAGAGGCCGACATGCTCGATGCAACGATCCTCGATGACCTCCTGAAGTCACAGGTGATCAATCAATCCGCGTATGCGATTGCACAGAGTGTGAAAAAGGACCTGCGCTCAAAATCCTTCGGCGAAATCTGTCTCGAGCTCAATGCGGTGAAGCGGGACCAGCTCGACAAGGCGGCGCGGAAGAGAATTGAAAAGGTCGTCTACAACCTCCTCCTCTGGGAGGAGGGGCAGTTCCAGTTTGAGCTCGACGACGTTTCCATGCTCGACCGCGTTGATATCCGCGACACGGGATGGGAGATCGGAAAAGGGATGAGCCCCGAATACCTTCTCATGGAAGGCGCCAGGGTCTATGACGAGACCGCACACGAGAGTTTCATTCCCGATGAAGGACTCCTCGACGCCCCGGGGGAGAAGCATGAAAACTGGGAAAGCCCGCCGGTGAGCCAACGAAAAGACATATCGGCATTGAAGTCGCTCACGCAGGAATTGAGATTCCCCAATTCCACTTCGGAGATTACGCTCCTGATTCTCCGGTTTGCGAGCGACATTTTTCAGAGGGGGGTGCTCTTCATGGCCAGCTCCCAGGAAATGGTCGGTCTCGGACAGTTCGGCCTCGAAATCGAGCAGGCTGATGAGAAGATCAGGGAGATGGTGGTGAAAATCAATGAAAGCGCGTTCCTCCAGGATCTCCTGAAAAATATGCAGTCCTTCAAGGGACCCCTGCCGAAAGATACGGGGACCGAATTCCTCATACAGTCCTTCGGCGGCAAATGGCCCAAGGAAGTCGCCCTCTATCCGGTTGTTGCCGAGAAGCGGGTTGTTGCCGTCCTGTTCTGCGACAATATCGTATCCGGTGAGCCCTTCACCGAAACAGAGGGCCTCGAGATATTCATCGACCAGGCCGGTCTCGCCCTCGAAAAGGCCATCCTCCAGAGAAAACTCACGGATATTGGCGGATAATCGGGTTAAGGTTTTTCCTTTTCTTTCCGATTATAGTGAATAATGTGAGGAAACCTGTATGAAAAAGATATTAATTGTTGAAGATTCTTCAACAACACGTGCCCTTTTGAGGGCGGCGATCGAAGACCTGGGAGAGGACTTTGATACCCATGAGGCGACGACCGGGTTTGAGGCGCTCAAGCTCCTTCCGTCCGGGGGCTTTGATCTTATCCTGACGGATATCAATATGCCGGATATCAACGGGCTCGAACTCATCAACTTCGTCAAGACCAATGCAGCCTACAGTCATATTCCCCTGATCATTGTGAGCACCGAACGGAGTGAGGAGGACCGGAAACGGGGTCTCGCGCTCGGTGCGAAGGCGTATGTCACCAAGCCCTTCAACGCCGAAGAACTGAAAGAGACGATCGGCAAGGTCCTCAACCTATGACAACATCACGGAAAGAGTTCATCATAGAGGCGGAAGATCTCCTCGAGAATGCACAGGCGCTCACGCTCGAGCTGCAGGATGCGATTGAGAGCGGCGAGGTCAATCCCGACAGCGTCAATGCGCTCTTCCGCGACATGCATACGCTCAAGGGGCTGTCCGGTCTCTTCGGCCTCCAGTGGATTACCGATCTCAGCCACAAGCTCGAATCCCTCCTCGACGACCTCAGACTCGGGAAGGTTGAGGCGAACAATGCCCTCGCCGAATTTCTCCTGAAAAACATCGACATCCTGAGGGGGCTCATCAAGGGGGCTGAAACAGACCAGGCGGTCGACGTGAAAGGACATCTCGATGAAATCGAGCGGTTCAAGCAGAAGGCAGGCACCAAGGCCGGAGGAGTCTCATTGAAGGGGACGATCGATGATTCCATCCTCAGCGTCCTCTCCGAGTATGAAGAGCACCGCCTGAAGACGAACGTCCAGCAGGGTAACGGCGTCTACTCCCTGAAGGTCTTTTTTGCTCTCGAGGATTTTGATACTCGTCTTGCGCAGCTTTCCGAGAAGATCAAGAAATCTGGTGAGCTCCTCTCGACGCTGCCAACCTCCGACGGCGTGCCGCAGGGGCATATCGGCTTCAGGATCATCTTCGGGTCTGCTCAGGAGAAAGAAGCGCTCCAGCAGGAGATCGGGCCGGACATCGAGACACTCGTACCGAAGCGCGTGGAGAAGAAGGCCGAGGACGGCGGAGCGTCGCTCAAGAGCATTTCAACTACGGTTCGGGTCGACATCGAGAAGCTCGACCGGATCCTGAATTCCATCGGCGAGATCAACCTCGCAAAGGGCGCCGTGCGGAGAATCGCGAATGAATTATTCGAGCAATACGGCAACACAAGGCTCACCATGGACATTTATAAGGTAGGGCGGGCGCTCGAGCGGAGAGTCATTGAACTCCAGGACCAGGTGCTCGATATCCGCATGATTCCCATCGGACAGATCTTCTCCCGCCTCGCCCAGGTCACGCGGCGGTATTCCCGCCAGATGAACAAGAAGATCAACCTCCAGCTCTACGGGGAGGACACGAACATCGATAAATACCTCGCCGAGGAAGTTGTCGATCCGCTCATGCACATTGTAAGGAACAGTATCGACCACGGCATCGAGAGCGAGGAAGAACGAAAAGTATCAGGGAAACCGCCCAAGGGGGACATCACCCTCAGGGCCTTTCAGCGCGGCAACCATGTCGTGATCGAAGTGAGCGATGACGGCAGGGGCATTGATGTCGAGAGGGTCAGGAAGAAGGCCCAGGAAAAAGGTCTCCTCGAGGAGGGGAAGGAATATGCCGAAAAGGACCTCCTGGAATTCCTCTATCTGCCCGGATTCTCCACGGCGAGCCAGGTAACAGAAGTATCAGGCAGAGGAGTGGGCATGGACGTGGTCAAGGAAAAGCTCTCGAAGCTCGGCGGGTTTGTCTCGCTCCAGTCGGAGAGGGGCGCGGGAACAACGATTTCCCTGACCCTCCCCATTACGCTCGCCATTCTCAGGGCGCTCATGGTCAGCGTGGGGGACCAGCAGTTCGCGGTCCCGTTGACGTCCATCGCGGAATCGCTCATGGTCCAACCCGGCACGCTCCAGACGATCGAAGGCAAAATGGTCGTGAACCTGAGAGGTGAGATGATCCCCGTGATTCATATCGGTGATATCCTGGGGCTCGAACACACACGCAACGGCAGCCGGTATGCCATCGTTGTCGGCTTCGGGGAGAGGAGGATGGGGCTTCTCGTTGATGACATGTTCGGCCAGCATGAAATTGTCATCAAGTCACTCGGTGCGTATTTTGACGGATTGCGGGGCTTTGCCGGCGCTTCCGAGGTGGGAAAGCACGAAATCGTCCTTGTCATGGACATCGAGGCGATGATCGACAGCATACTGCTCAAATACAGGGACGGTTCCCATGTATGAGGAATTCTATCATTTCAACCGTACGCCCTTCAGCAAGACTCCGGACCCGTCATTTCTCTACAGAAGCAGGGGGCATGAAGAAGCGCTGGCGAGGCTCCTCTATGCCGTGGAGGTACGTGAGTTTGTGGTGCTGACCGGTGAGGTGGGATGCGGCAAGACCACCATAACCCGAGCCCTCATTGATTCGCTCGGCGACCGGTATGCCATTGTCCTGATCCTCAATCCCTGCCTTTCCCCGTCACAGTTCCTCAAGACCATCGCCCGGAGACTCGAGCTCGATACGGCTATGAAGCAGCGGGATGAACTCATGGACATGATTTATGAGAAGGTGTATGCGCTGAATGAACAGGGTATGACGCCGGTCATCATCATCGATGAAGCGCACCTCATTCCGAAACGGGAGACCTTTGAAGAGGTGCGGCTCCTGACGAATTTTCAGCTCGATGACAAGAATCTGGTCAGCCTTGTCCTCGCCGGGCAGCCGGCACTTCGCGAATTGATTCTGCGGGATGATTTCAGGGCACTGCGACAGCGGATCGGGCTCTACTACAACCTCGATCCCCTGTCCGAGCAGGAGACCGGGGAGTATATTCGCCACCGACTGGCGCTCAGCGGCGGAGATGAGATGCTTTTTACCGATTCAGCCCTTGCGCTCATATACCGCTATGCCGGTGGCATACCTCGGCTCATCAACAGCCTTGCGACTACCGCTCTCCTTGAAGGTGTCGGGAAGGAGGCAGCGGTGATTGACGATACCCTCGTTCTTGACGCTGCACGGGAACTGATGCTGAATAGTACTGAACCGATGAATCCTGCGGCAGGCTCTGCCGTATATTGACAGATATCGCTGATGGAGCGCAGAACATGGATCTCTCAAAGATCAGGAAGAAATTAAAGGAAAAACAGAAAGAGGAAAGAACATCGGAAGCGGCAGCATCGAAAAAGGAAGGTTCTCCTGAAGCAGCCGCCGAGCGAACTACGGAAGGTCAGTCCGGGATTACAAGCCTGCCCGGTGAAGCTCGCGATGCTTGTGCTCCGGCTAAAAGGACCCCGGAGCAAGCAGGACCGGCGAGAGCGGAAGGAACAGCCGGGGAAGACCGGGAGAATCCGATCAATATCGCCGAATTCCTGGTGTTTATCCTGGCTGGGGAATATTACGCGTTCAGGCTCTCGCACCTTCATGAGATTCTCAAGGAGCAGATTGTCACCGCTGTTCCCAAGATGCCCGATCATATCCGGGGAATCACGTCCTTGAGGGGAAAGATTGTCCCGATCATGGATCTGAAGAGGCGGCTTGCCATCGAGGGAGGCACCGAGGTGAAGAGGAAGAAGAAACAGATGCTCATCCTCAAGGGCCCCAAGGGTCTTATCGGGGTAACGATTGACCGCGTCGTCGGTGTCAAGCGGATTGATGAATCCCTCATTACAGAGCCGCCGTCTCACCTCGATGAGAACCAGGTGTCGCTGATCGACGCGGTTATGCCGGACCAGGATCTGTTCATATCAATACTGAATGTTGAGGAAGTGTTTCATTTTCAACCATTTCCCCTCGGAAGGAGGGCCTGATGAGCAGGCTTGAAACAAAAATTCTTGGCGTCATACTCTTTGTTTTCATCCTCGGGTGCATTATCTCGATCTTTGTTGTGGTTTACCTCCAGAAGACCGCACTCTACGAAATATCCTCGATCAGGGTGTCCGAAACCGCTGAAATCATAGCCCGGAATCTTGAGCGGTCAATGGTCGAGGGGAAGGCCGAAGTGACGAGGGCGATGGTGAATGATTACCGCACCTCCAAGGGCATCGAGGAGGTCAACGTATACAATCACGAGGGTCGCGAGGCATTTACAACAGGGGGATCGCTCCAGGAACAGGAAACCGTCGCAGCGCTCCAGAGGGACAAGGATACCGAAGTGCTCGAGCAGGACGGCGCGCTTTACATCTACAAACCGCTCCTGAACACGCCATTGTGCCAGAGTTGCCATGGGACCGACAAGACGCTCCTTGGAGCGATCAAGATCGTCGTTCCTCTTGCGAAAGAGGACGAGAAAGTTGCGTCCCTCTTCGGCATCAGCATTGGGGCCTCGGTCGTTGTCATCATTGGGCTGAGCACTCTCATGATCGTCATCCTGAGGCGTCTCGTCATCAGGCCGGTTGAGGCGATCGAGCGTGCCGCCACCATGCTTTCGGACGGCGATCTCTCGTTTTCGGTGACCATCAAGTCCCGCGACGAAATCGGCAGGATGAGCAGGGCGATGCGGTCGTCCCTTGTTTCCATTTCGAGTGTTCTCAGGAAGGTGCAGGACGTCTCCCAGCGCATATCGAAGGTCGCGGGAATTGTCGAGCATGAATCGAGGAAGATCCTGGAAGGAACCCAATTGGAGTCCGAGGCGATCGAAAACATATCATCGGCAGTGGAAGAGCTGAATGCCTCGATTACCGAAATCTCTGAAAGCACCGACAGCCTTGCCGCCTCGGTCGAGGAGACTGCGGCGTCCATGGAACAGATGAGCGTGAGCATCACACAGATAACCCAGAGCACTCTCTCCCTCTTTACCGCAGTGGAGGAGACCTCCTCATCAATCGAGGAGATGTCAAGCACCATCAAGGCTGTTGCGGAGAGCTCCGACAAGCTCTCGGGGACTTCCGAAGATACCTTCTCTGCGATCGAGGAGCTCAACATCTCGATCCGGGAGGTTGACCGGAACGCGAAGGAGTCCTCGGCGCTGTCCCACCGGGTGGTGGAGGATGCTACGAAGAACGGGCTTCAGTCCGTGGAGAAGACCGTCGAAGGCATGGAGCGGATCAAGCAGGCGGTCGAGAAGGCCGCGGAGCTGATCAGAAGGCTCGGCGACCGTTCGGAAGAGATCGGGAAGATCCTGACCGTTATTGATGAGATCACCGAGCAGACGACGCTCCTCTCCCTGAATGC
>JBLNHB010000127.1:0-8761 GCA_050268805.1 bacterium
CCCTTGTCTACACATAGTATAAATAATAAGGATTTTAGAAATTAAACCACAATATGTTGTGTTTGTCAAGAAAAAAAAGCGGTGTCTTTAAAAATTTTTTAACAGTTTGTTTTTTCGAAGAAAATGCTGTGAAAACCATGTTGGCGAAGTGTTAGGAAAGCAGCCTGTTTCCCCTACAGGGCCCCGACAGGGAGAGATTGCACCATTCTGTTGAAAAATTGAAAAATTCTCTGGTAATATGGTTGATGTCTGAGGAACTGAGAAGAGCGGATACTCTTCTGAGGATAGTCGCCCGTGTCATCGACATTCTGATCGTTACATCTGTCTGGGAGTTGCTGCCGAAAGCGGGCTTTGCGGCAGGCGTTCTCTATACGCTTATCGGTGACGGCCTTCTCGATGGGAGAAGCATCGGCAAGAAGATCATCGGACTCCAGGTGATTTCGCTGACGTCGAAAACACCCTGCAGTGTGAAGGATTCGATATTCAGGAATCTCCCCTTTGCCCTTGCTCTCATCACCCTCAAGATACCCTATGTCGGCTGGTTTATCGCTGCAGCAATCTGTGTCATCGAGCTCATTCTCGTGCTAGCCGGCACCGACGGCATGCGGGCAGGCGACATGCTCGCCAATACGACGGTGGTGATGAGGAGCGACAAGGAAAAAGAGAAGGAACAGGTGAAGGGGGTTGCCCCGTGCTCATAGAGAAAGCAGGGTTCAAGGAAATCTGCTTTCGTTCCGATGAAAACATTTATGGTTATTATAGATATTAGAATTTATTCATAATACCGGAAGTATCCGGATCAAGAGGAGGCATAATGTTTGTTGAAAAGATTCTGGGCCATTTTTCGAGCGACCTTGCCATAGATCTCGGGACGGCGAACACGCTCGTCTATGTAAAGGGAAGGGGAATAGTCTGTAATGAGCCCTCGGTGGTGGTTATCCACCGTGATACCAAGAAGCCGCTCGCTGTCGGGGCAGAGGCGAAGAGAATGCTCGGGAAGACACCTGCCAACATTGTTGCGATACGGCCGATGAAGGACGGTGTCATCGCCGATTTTGACGCAACCGGCGAGATGCTCAAATATTTCATAGCCAAAGTTCACAACCGGAGGAGCTTCGTGTCTCCAAGGATCGTGATTGGCGTTCCCTCTGCCATCACGCAGGTGGAGCAGCGGGCGGTGAAAGACGCTGCCGAGGCATCCGGCGCCAGAGAGGTCTATCTTGTTGAGGAGCCCATGGCAGCGGCGATCGGCGTCGGGCTTCCTGTCGGCGAGCCTTCAGGAAACATGATCGTCGATATCGGCGGCGGAACAACCGATGTCGCGGTCATCTCACTCGACGGCATTGTCTACAGCAGGGCGGTCAGGGTTGCCGGCGACAAGATGGACGAGAACATCGTCTCCTACATCAAGAAGAAGTACAACCTCATGATCGGCGAGCGGTCCGCCGAACAGATCAAACTCGAGATCGGGTCTGCCTTTCCGACGGATTCAAGCCAGAGGACCATGGAGATCAAGGGGAGAGACCTTCTCTCGGGTATTCCGAAGACCATTACCATTACCGAGGATGAAGTCCGGGAAGCACTTCGGGAATCGGTGACAGCTATCCTTGATGTGATCAGGATGACCCTTGAGAACATTCAGCCCGAGATCGCGGCCGATATCGTTGACCGGGGAATCGTTCTCGCAGGTGGCGGCGCGCTCCTAAGGGGGCTCGACCTCCTGATCAAAGAGGAGACAAAACTTCCGGTCATTATCGGCGAGGACCCGCTCACCGCGGTTGTGCGGGGCGTCGGCAAAATGCTCGATGAGATCGATCTCCTCAAGCGTGTTGCGATTTATTATTGATGCGGAAAAAGCGACTCTTCCTATTTTTGGCTCTCGTAGTATCCTCTGCGTTGCTCATGACCATCCAGGTTAAGGTCGGCGCTCTCCATCCCCTGGGGTTTCTCTCATATCCGCTGAATTTCTCCAATCGTTTCATCCGCAATGCTTTCGTCTCCATGCAGGAGCCGCTCCATACGATCAAGGCTGCAGCAGGAGAAAACGCCCGGTTGCGCGAGGAAAACGCGACGCTCAAGCTCCAGCTCAGGGAATTCAACGAGATGAAGGCGGAGAACGAACGGTACCGGATTCTTTTCTCATTTTCAAAGCAGCTTCCCCTTTTCACCAGGGCGGCGAGCGTTATATCATGGGGAGCCGACCCGTCCATGAAGACCCTGATCATTGACAAGGGCTCTTCCCACGGCATTGAAAAGGACATGATCGTCACCACGATTGACGGCCTCGCCGGCAAGATCATGCGTACCTGGCCATCCTACTCCGAAATGCTTCTGATCAATGACAGCAGTTTTTCCGTTTCGGTCCGCCTTGTCGAGAGCCGGGTCGAAGGTATCCTGACCGGAAACGGGAGGGACTGCCGCCTGAATTATGTGTCCAACGAGGTTGAGGCGAAGGAGGGAGACACGCTCATCACCTCAGGGCTCGACAAATTTTTTCCTCCGGGGATCCCGGTAGGGAAGGTGAAGGCGGCCTGGAAAACGGCACCCGAGCTTTTTCAGAGCATTATCGTTTCCCCCATGGTAGACACATCGCGTCTCGAGGAGGTTGCGATCATACGGCGATGAACTATTTCAAGAAACAGAGACTTGATGAGCGAGCTTTTCCTGATCTGCCTTCCCGGTCGAAGCTGATACCGGTTGCCTTCTGGATGCTCGTCATCGTAATCGTTTTCTTCATCCAGACGAACATCAGACTGTTCGGCGCAGCATTGAATCTCGCAGTGCTCATCCCTTTTTTCATCGGAGTGAGGAAATCGCCGGAGAAAGGACTGCTCGCGGGGATCGGTATCGGCTTGATACAGGACAGCCTTTCCCACGCGATCATCGGCCCCCATATTCTGAGTAAAGGGATGGTGGGGCTCATATCCCCGCTCATGTCCGGAAAATTCTTCATCTGGACACCCCTGTTCGGCATCGCTTCGCTCTTTGCCATGACCTTCCTCGACGGCATGGTTGTCTATGCGAGCATGAGCATCTTCCAGTCGGTTTCATCGAGTTTTTCGCAGGTGCTCCTTGATATTCTCATCCAGTCCCTGATTAATGCGCCGGTAGGATATTTCATCAGACCGAGGGAGTAACGCACGGAGTATGAAAGCGAATAGCGTGATTTTATGCTGACGAACGAAGAGAGCATACGGAAGCATATCATCATTGTTGGATACATCATCATCGCTGTCTTCACAATATTCACAATCAGGCTCTGGCAGCTCCAGGTCCTCTCCGGGAAAAAATATTATGCTATGTCCGAAGACAACCGGCTGAAGGTTCTCAAGGTTTCGGCGCCCCGGGGAATCATCTATGACCGGAACGGCAAGGCTCTCGTCAAGAACATGCCCTTCTATTCTGCATCTCTCATCCCCGGTTCTGTATCGAAACTGAATACGGCCGCCCTTGCCGGGCTCCTCGCACTGGATGAGGATGAAGTTGAGGATAGGATTGCTGAGGAGGTAGCGTCCTTTGAGACGATCAAGCTCAAGGAGGGGATACCCTTTGAAGAGGTTGCGTATATTGAGGCACGACGATCCGATTTCCCCGGCTTGATTATAGAGCCTGAGATTATCCGGCAATACGTCTACGGGTCGGTAGCATCCCATGTGGTGGGATATCTCGGGATGCAGGGACCTGAGAAGGTCGAGAGCTCCCGGGACAATGAAATCCCCCATGACGCGTTCATCGGAAAGTGGGGTGTCGAGGCGTTGTACGATGAAAAGCTGAGGGGAAAACCGGGAAGGAAATACATTGAGGTCGATGCCCTCGGCAGACAGCTCCGGATTGTGCGCGAAGATCAGCCGCAAAAGGGGGACGATCTTGTCATCAGCCTTGATATTGAGGTGCAGAAGAAGATTGAGGAGGCGTATCAGGGCAGGTCGGGAGCGGCAGTCGCTCTCAATCCGAAGACCGGGGAAATTCTTGCACTCGTGAGCCTTCCGTCCTTCGATCCGAACCTCTTTTCGCGGGGAATATCGCCCGAGGATTGGAAGATGCTCAATGAGCACCCTGCCCATCCGTTCCTCAACAGGGCCATCCAGAGCCAGTTCCCGCCCGGATCAACATTCAAGACCGTTGTATTGACTGCTGCTCTCCAGGAGAATGTTCTGCCGCCCAATTTCAAAGTCTCCTGTTATGGGAAGATCCATTCCGGGAACTGGGATTTCCGGTGCTGGAGAAGAGAGGGACACGGAGTAGTCGATATCCATCGGGGACTCGTTGAGTCCTGCGATGTCTTTTTCTACACGGTGGGGAATCTTCTCGGCATAGACAGGATCGCTGAGTATGCAGGAAAACTCGGTCTCGGGAAGACGACGGGGATTGAGTTCCCTGACGAAAAGCCGGGATTCATTCCGACGACCCAATGGAAGGAGAAGGCGCGGAAGCAGCCATGGTACACCGGCGAAACCTATCATTCCTCCATCGGCCAGGGCTATGTGCTCACCACTCCGATACAGCTTGCGGAACTCATAGCATCCGTCTCCATGAACGGTACCCGGTACAAGCCGAAGATAACTCTCGGTAAGGACGATGCCGTTGTCCTCGGAACGGTCGAACTGAAGCCGGAAACACTCCAGGTCGTCAAAGAAGCCTTGCGAGGGGTCGTCAATGAGGCCCACGGTACTGCGGCAGGATCACGGTCCAAGGCGTATATCATTTCCGGGAAGACCGGCACGGCCCAGGTTGTGCGGGAGAAAGCGGGCAGCAGGAATGACGAGCGGTTCCGGGACCATGCATGGTTTACAGCCTATGCACCCTATGAGAATCCGGAAATCGCGGTGAGTGTCTTTGTCGAGCACGGAGGACATGGCAGCTCTGCTGCTGCTCCCATCGCAAAAGTTGCGATTGAACAGTATCTGACGAGCATTAATGCAACAGCCGACATAGATCAATTGCCGAAGGTGAATTATCCCGTTTTCGAAAAGAAACCCGTCACTGGTGAAGTCAACTGGGGAGAGTCGCCCATGGGGGCTGTCCCGGGGGGAACTCCCTTGCCATCAGGAGAATCGGCAGACCAGCAGGAAGAAGAGGGTGATTAAGAGGAGTGCACATGACATTTGAACGGCGAAGAGTGATCGCAAACTTCGATTGGTTCCTTTTCAGTCTCGTCCTCATTCTGAGCATCGTCGGCGTCATGACAATTTTCAGTGCAACGCGGCCGGTCGGCTCTGAGGAGGGCTCCCATCTCTACATCAAGCAGATCTTCTGGCTCTGTATCGCCCTCACCGCGATGATTGTTTTCGTGAGCATCGATTACGCGTGGTTCGAGCGGTTCTCCGGCACTCTCTTCTTTTTCGGCCTGCTCAGTCTCGTTGCGGTGCTGATCTTGGGCAAAGTTGGCATGGGTGCCCGGCGGTGGATCCAGATTGGGCCGATGAATTTCCAGCCCTCGGAATTCTTCAAGATACTCTTCATCATTCTCCTTGCGAACAGGGTCTCAAGAATACGGGGAAGCCTCCAGTTCAGGGACCTGGTGAGACTCTCCATCCTCTATCTCCTCTTGCCGGTCATCTTGATTGTGAAGGAACCCGATCTCGGTTCCGCGCTGATCCTTGTCATGGTCTTCTTCATCATCACCCTCGTACGCGGATTCTACAAGAAAGCCCTGGTGATCATTCTCATTATCGGCGCTATTTCTGTTCCCTTTCTCGGCAATATCGTCTGGGCCAAATTGAAGCCCTACCAGAAGAACAGGATCATAGCTTTTATCAAGCCCCAGGTTGATCCTGCGGGAATCGGGTATCAAATCGAGCAGTCGAAAATTGGCGTGGGGTCCGGGAAATTCTTTGGGAAGGGATATCTGAACGGCACGCAGGGACCTTTCCGGTTCCTGCCCGAGAACCATACGGATTTCATATTTTCGATATTCTCAGAAGAGTGGGGTTTCATCGGCTCCCTCGTCATGCTATCGATCTATCTGCTCGTCATGCTCCGTGGTATCGATACCGCGCTCAAGGCAAAGGATTCCTTCGGCCGGTTCCTGGCCTTCTCTGTTGTGGCGATGTTCTTTGTGTATTTCTTCATCAATGTGGGCATGGTGCTCGGCATGCTTCCCGTCGTGGGTGTCCCTCTGCCTTTCGTGAGCTACGGGGGGACAGCGCTTGTCTCAAATTTTGCTGCCGCAGGCATTCTCATCAATGTCCGGATGAGGCGGTTTGCGCTCTTTTACTAAAAGAGTTTTT
The DNA here is from genome assembly GCA_050268805.1 of bacterium. Taxonomy (GTDB): domain Bacteria; phylum Nitrospirota; class Thermodesulfovibrionia; order Thermodesulfovibrionales; family BMS3Bbin05; genus JBLNHB01. The sequence goes on from JBLNHB010000127.1 coordinate 6,231, forward strand.
CTGCTATAATACATTTCTTTCTCTTCTGTCCAAAACACGGCGGTGTAGCTCAGTTGGTTAGAGCATGCGGCTCATATCCGCAGTGTCCGGGGTTCAAATCCCTGCACCGCCACCATTCCTCTTCTCCTGTCCCCTATGGTTCTCTGTCAGGCATGCGCTTGCTCCCCCCTGCAGAAAGAGGAGGCAGAGAGCTGATAATATTTCTTGAAAAATAAGCAGAAGCGTGGTAGTATTGCTACTAATGGAAAGGAGGAGTTTTAAGAGGATATACATCGGATTAAAGGCCGAACTCATTGCGGACGGGAAACTGCGCAAAGGGGTCATCGAGAACTTATCCGAAAACGGGATCAATATTATGACCTATTCGGTCCCGGGGGAAAATGAGTTAATCCCTGAAGCTCTCCTTGAATTGAACCTTCACCCTGATACAACGGAAAGACTGAATCTTCAGTGCACGGTCAAATGGTCATTTAAAAACCCCACGCATGGCCTCACGCAGAACGTCGGAATGGAAATCATGAATCCTCCCTGGGATGAAAGCATCAATTTCCTCTAAATAACCCGAACGAGGACCCGGAAAAGGGGCCCTCGTACTCACCATAACCGCTCTGCCTCAAGCCAGTTGTCCATAGTCCGACCGTTCATTCTCCCTTCCCGCTTATAGAGGTGAACTCGAATGATTCTGCGACGTATCGGTTCCGATCCGAACACCTGCGATTAACCCGGATACATCATCGGTTCTCACAGCCGCATGAGCAAGCATGCCTTGAATACCGGCCAGGAGCAGGGTAGAATGAAAATATACAAGTGGAGAAAAACATCCGTGAAAGGGGGTCCTATGAAGAGAATTTGTGTGTCTGCGCTACTCGGAGTGCTTATCATGGTTGTCGGATGTACGTATGCACAGAATAACACGAAAGAGGTGCCGCGCATTCAGAAGGACGAGATCAAGGCAAAGCTCGGATCCCCTGCTCTGGTCCTGCTCGACGTGAGGAGGCAAAAAGACTGGGAAGCGAGCAATGAAAAGATTGTCGGCGCCATGCGGATGGACCCTGAAGCGGTCGATACCTGGGCCGCCACACTGCCGAAGGACAAGGAAATAGTCCTCTATTGCGCCTGACAGAACGAAGGCACGAGCGCCCGTGTGGCGCAGAAATTAATAGCAAAAGGCTTCAATGCGAAGGCCCTCAAGGGCGGCTGGAGGGAATGGTCTGCGTCGAAATATCCGGTTGAGAAGAAGTAACGGAGATTCACTCCGACTGTGCATACCGTAAATGTTCAGGAATCTGGAATGAAGAGGAAAAGTCCGCAGTCGTTCACATCTTTTTCTCCTTCACCCTGTCCCACCATGTCTTGCGGACGAGAATGAGCTCGACGATATTCCCATTTCTGACCTGAACGATCTTTTCATCAGGCTTTTTCTTCCCGCTGAGTGTCATAACCTTCATTGCTCTGTTCGGGTCAATGAGCATACGTCCTCTTTCCTTCCTCGTGAATTCCTAATCCCCGCTTTCTTCAAAACCCCTCTGAACGAGGCGGATTCTCCGCGCAAGCTCCCGCACAGCGTCCATGAGGGGGGTCCCCTTATCTACGAGACTCCGTACGAACTGCGCCTTCGACAATTCATTGATCACGTATTCCGTGGGTCCGGGAATGCAGACATTCTCCCCCTCCTGAAGCTGCTGCGAGATACAGCTCTCTATCTCCTCCGGGCTGAACCTCTTGGCGAGCTCCCGTATTTCCCGGACATTGATATCCTGTTTCTCCATCTCAGACTTCATATTTTATTTTAACTCTGATAAGGGTACAGTCAATGGGAATCTCTCCGATTTTTTCGTCAGACTTCAAGAATCACGGTGTCGGTTTTGGTCCGACAGGACGTCCAGCCACACCCGTTCATAAGACCGAGTAAATTTATGAATTATCCTGGCTACTTCCCCACTCTTTCACACCTTACTAAGAGCATCCGCTAAACCGCTCTGGAGGGCGGAAGCCAGCGGGCCCGGGGCCCCGCTCGAAAGCGGGGCTTCGGGCCCGCGAGGAACGCATTAAGTAGGCACCCGGTAACGGGCTTTCAACACTACCATCTTATACCAATCATGCGATCAATCAAATGGGAATCTCTCTGATTTTTTTCGTCAGACTTCCCGAATCATAGTGTCGGGTTCCGTCTGGCAGATTTTATTTTTAAAAAGATATACTAATAAAATTTTGATACAATGTACTATAACAAGAGATCGAGGGAGAAAAAACCATGGCCCCCAATGGGGAAAAGAAACCTGTAAGTGCACGCCGGGTCGATCAGACGAAACCCGCGGAATCCGAAAAAGGAAGAAGTCCTTCTCGGTCTCAGAGAGCGCAGGCGAAGACTAACAAGGAGAGCTTCTATATCGTAGGCATAGGGGCTTCGGCCGGCGGTCTCGAGGCGTTCGAGCAGTTCTTCACCCACATGCCTGAAACGCGCGAAATGGCCTTTATCCTCGTCCCTCATCTTGATCCGACTCACAAGAGCATCATGCCTGACCTGCTCA
>JBLNHB010000128.1:0-3186 GCA_050268805.1 bacterium
CTAAACAAAACGTGGCTTTCAGGAAGCATGAAGACCGTTGGATTCAGTCCTATGAATTCCTGGCGGGTGTAGCCGTGCATCTCACACGCGGCAGGGTTGGCTTCAACCACGGAGTCCGTCCCTATATCATAGATGACCAAACCATCGCTTGCAGCTTCAAAGATGTTCCGGTACTCTTCTTCAGAAGCTGAACGGCTTTCAGAAACTTGACTCATAAAGGTTACCTTTTGCTTACTTCACGCGTGTGCAGACGCTCGATCTCGGCCAGTACATCCTCCGGCCTGGTTTCCATTTCAAGGTCGGCCAGTTCACTGTTCTCATGATCCACGATACCCAGCCTGTCCTGTATAACGTCCAGCATTTGCAGCACGCGTGTCAATTCATGTTCGGTCAGCAGTCCAATATGTAAATCCAGATCGGCGCGACGTTCCGTCTCTTCGCCCAGGCGGTTTTGGCTGATGAGCACAAATGTGGAAAGAAAAATCGCCTCCAGGGATACAACCATGGTCAGGAGTCCGTAGGGGAATGGGTCAAAAGGACGGACACCGAACCGTCCGGTGTTTAAAAGTATCCAGACTCCAAACCATGCGACATGCACATAAGCGAAAAGCATCCGTCCCGAAAAGGAGGTGATGGCATCGGCGATGCGGCCTTGCAGGCTGCGTTCACGGGCGGCCTTGGTCCGGAGATGGATGATCGTCCGAATGTTTCGCTCGATCACTTTACTCAGGGCGGGATTGTCTTTCTCGTGCTCCTCTTTTTCCGTCCGATCCAGTTGGCTCTGTTGCATAGGATTACCGTTCCTTTGCTCTATTCTCCGCTCCGGCTTCATCTATTATTATATTCACTGTACAGAGGACAATCAAGATAATGTCACCCTGAGCCCTTCGGCTCCACTCAGGATAAACTTCGCGAAGGCACTCCTGTGAACTTGAGCGGAATCAGGCTCAAGTTCACGGGGATTCTTCACTCCCTACGGTCGTTCAGAATGACATGATGTTTCTGATGTTGGGCACTCACAGTTTATGTTGCCGCGTATTCTGACCCAATAGTGTGTTACACTCATACAGGCATTTCATAAACAATGTGTTTATCAATCGGGGGAAGTGGAGGCTGTTCCATAGGGAACATCCATTAATATCCAGGCCCATTTGCTTAGTATTTGCTCGATTAGTAGTAAAGGAAAGCCAGATGAATAAAAGAGAGACTGTCCAGGCCCTTATGGATTCCATCCAGCAAGGTGATTTTGAGAGTGCAGGAACAATGCTTGCAGATGATTTTCAATTCAGCGGCGCTGTCTCTGAGCCGATCAATAAGGAAGCCTGGCTTGACATGAGCGCTAACTTAAAGACCGCCTTCCCAGACCTGGATTATCATTTCAAGGTCATTGGTGCGGAGGGCGATGTGGTCAAGACCACCATGCAGCTGAGCGGAACACACAGCGGCCTGTTTGACCTGACGAACATGAACATGGGCGTGATCCCTGCCACGAGCAAGGCCTTTTCTGTAAAACGTGAAAAGACAAAGGTAACCGTCAAAGAGAATAAGATCACCGCCTGGGTTGTTGAGCCAACGGAAGGCGCCGGTCTGGAAGCGATCCTTAGTCAGCTTCGTGGTAAGCCTGCCATCCTGTAATCATCTCAACGTAACCATTGGGATTTGTGTAGTGTCACAGCCGTCAGCCCCGTGATGGGGTCGATGGCATTTCGTATCCCGGTCCTTAGGCCGGAGAAAGCAGTGTTAAAAATGGAAGCCAAGTTATATGTAGGAAATCTGTCCAAGTCAACAACGCAGGAAGAACTGAATTCACTGTTCGCACAAGCCGGAGAAGTGACCGCGGCAGAAGTGGTCAAAGACCGCAGGAGCGGTGAGTCCAAGGGTTTTGCCTTCGTTACCATGAGTGCGCAAAACGAAGCCGACAAGGCCGTCAGCATGTTCAACACCTATTCATTAAATGAGCATGTGTTGAAGGTTAGCCCGGCAAAACCAAGAGAACAAAGCGGCACACCAGGCCCAATCATTGAGCCGTGAAAGTTGAATAAATTTCGCTGGCAGGGGGATTACAACCCACTTGAAGTGGTCTCTCGAAATACGCGGCTCATACCAGCCTTTAAAGCTACTGAAAGAGAAGTTGAATGTTCAATTTAGAAATGAGTACGATGATTTACCGGCCTATCAGTCAGGTTTTCGATTTCATGAGCACACCTGAAAACGATTTCCAATGGCAGTATGGCACATTGGCATCAGCCAGGATTTCCGAAGGCCTCAGCAAGGTCGGGACTTCCTTTCGAAGCATTGGCCATTTGCTGGGTCGTCGAGTCCAAAGCACCTTCGAGGTTACGGAATATGAGCCGAACAGGAAATATGGTTTCAAGTCTCTCTCCGGCCCGTTGCGATCCTATACATCCTACACCTTTGAGGTGGACAAAGGCGTCACACAGATCGGTATATCAACACAAGTAAATGCAATCAATTTCTTTCAAGTGAACCAGGGTGTTTTGGAAAAAGGGATGAAAAAACAGCTAAGGGAAAACCTGGCAATGCTCAAAGATCTTCTCGAAGCCAGGCAAATAGTGCTGGCTCCCGAGACAAATTCACTTGCCAGGTGAAACATGAATTAGAAATAACAGGGGTGTTTGGAAGGAGTCGTTTTATGGAAAAGCCCAGTCATTCGATCATCAGGCGCATTGCCTTTATCGGGAATTATTCGCCGCGCCAGTGCGGCATCGCCACGTTTACCACCGATCTATGTGAGACCGTGGCTGATGAATACAAAGGCACGGCCTGCATTGCGCTTCCGGTGAACGATACGGAAGCAGGCTACCAATACCCCGCGCGGGTCAGGTTCGAGCTGGCCGAGAAGGATATTGAATCCTATCGCCGTGCTGCCGATTTCCTGAACATCAACAACGTGGACATGGTCTCTCTGCAGCATGAGTATGGCATCTTCGGGGGAAAGGCGGGCAGTTATATCCTCGAAATCCTGCGTCAGCTGCGCATGCCTGTCGTTACAACGTTACACACCATCCTAAAGGATCCCAATCCCGATCAGCGTCGCGTGCTCGAGGAGATCGTTTCCCTGTCAGACCGCGTTGTTGTCATGAGCGAGCTGGGGGCGGAGTTTCTGCAAAATATTTATCATGTCCCTGCCGATAAAATCGATCTGATCCCGCACGGAATTCCCGA
>JBLNHB010000129.1:0-5370 GCA_050268805.1 bacterium
ATTCGGCAGGGGTAAGAAGTCATGCTCAGTCCTTCACGAGCTTTCTCTGGTTCTGGACAAACGCATCGCGCATCGAGACATAAGGATCGATGGCAGCCTTCTTGAACGCCTCATAGTCCCCGATCTTGAAGGAGAGTGCATTCGTTTTTTCGTGAACATAAAGCCCGGCGGATTCCCAGAACGTGATCTCATCCGGTCCTATGTCACTTATATAGGCAAGAGGATATAAGAAACGATCTCCCGCAAATCCCGCACTGTCGCGAATCGACGACGGCCCATAGAGCGGCCACACGATGTAGATACCGTGTCCGATACCGTAAGAGCCGAGCGTCTGGTTGAAATCCTCCTTGCGCGCCTTGAGTCCAAAGGGGTCTTTCGCAACATCCGCCATCCCGAAGAATCCTATGGATGTATTGAGGAGGAATCTGAGAACCTCATTACCGGCATTCTTGATTTTCAGCTGCAGGAGATTGTTCACGATACGCACCGGTCCATAGAGATTGTCATAGAGGTTGCCGATAGCAATCCTGAAATCTTCCGGGACAACGAACTTGTACCCCTGGGTGACCGGCTTCATGACCCAGAAGTAGAGCTTGTCGTTGAAATAGAACATCGCCTTGTTCCAGGGTTCGAGCGGATCGGCGATCTGCACATCAGGCGCTTCTTCCCCCCCGGCCTCACCCCTGTCCTCTGAAACCAGTTCCTGCGCGCCTGGTTCTCCAACTTCCTGTGAAACAGGTTGTGCCTCGCTCTGAGCATCGGGGGCATCCGCCCCTGTTGCGGATGCTTCGGCGAGAATGAGAGTTGAGTCGAGAGAACAAAAATCGCTTGATATCTGTCGCATGCCGTCAGCCTGCAGCAGGCGGTTCATCTCCTCGCCAGGAGGATTTGCATCCTGAACCTGCAATAATAACAGGGAATCTGCCCCGGGTGTAAGAGAATACGCATACAGTTCTGGCAGAAGGAAGAGGGGTAAGCATATCAGAAAGAAAATATGAGGAATCCGGTTTAAAGAATTCATCTTTTCCCAGGCGTAAGTTCCATTGTCATTTCATCTTTTCCCGACTTTCTTGCGGAGAATGTCAAGGAGGTCATTGATTGTTTTGTTTGTTAAAATCTCCCGGAACTGGGAGCGGTAATTGTTGATGAGGCTCACGCCCTCGATCACAACATCATAGACCCGCCACTGCCCTTCCTTTTGGATTACCCGGTAATTAATGGGGATTTCGACGGTTCTGGTCATTGTGATGGTCTGGACCTCAACCGCTTTCTCTGAAAGCTGAACCTCCCTGTCAAAGATCACTTTTTCATCTGTGTACGATACGATCTTGTCCATATAGGCATCTTCAAGAATGGATTTATAGAGGTCAATGAATTCCTTCTGCTGGGCGGGGGTCATCTTGCCCCAGTTCTGACTGAGGGTCCGCTTCGAGAGTTCCGTGAAATCGAACATCGTTTCCGAGAGAGCACGGATCTTCTCCTTCTTCACCTTCTTCTTCGCCTCCCCCTTGAGCGAGGGATCCCTCAGGATGTCAAGCGCGCTGTTGACATGTTCCGTCACGGTCTCGAGCGGTCCGCCTCCGGAGCTGGAGACGGTCGGGGGAAGGAACAACAACAAACAGAGTGTCAATACAGCTGATCCCTTTCTCACTGCAGCCTCCTCAACATCATCTACTTTCCTTTTTCTGGTCCTTCTTGACGTCTCCAAAGACGTATTTGCTGATGAGATCTTCAATATCCGTGGGAGACGTGGTATCGGCGATTGTTCCTCCTGCATGCAACACGTCGCCGCCACCTCCCGGATCAAGCTTGACATACTTGTCTCCGATGAGCCCCGCGGTCTTTATGGTAGCCGTGGCATCATCATAGACCGTGATTCCTTTTCTGATCCTCAACTCAACCAATGCCACCTGTCTTTCGGGATCAATGGTCAGCTGTTCAACCCGTCCGACCTCGATGCCATGGACTTCCACGGGACTCCCGGACCTGAGCCCTGTTACCGAACTGAAGCGCGCATAGAGCGGGTAGGTGTTATCACCGAACAGGGAGATATTCCCGAGCTTAATGGTCATGTATCCCACACAGACGAGTCCGATGACAACAAAGATGCCGACAACTGTTTCCATCGAATATTTTTTCATTCAGCATTCCCTCCTGGATAGCACCGGTGAACCGCAATGATTTTTTGTTCAGACCGCGCTCGTTCAAAGAGCCGGTTGATTTCCTCATTTGATCGTGCTTCAATGATACCGGCATAGACACGAATTTCAAAACATGCCTCCGCCCCGGTCTGCATCTGGGTCTGAAGCTGGATGTCGCGCAGGGCCTGTTCCTGAAGTCCTTTCGCAAAATCATCCAGCAGCTGCCGGCCCTCGGGAAGGCCGACATAGGGCAGAATAGTCAGGATCTGGTCTCTGGTCTGCCGGGTCGAGAACCCCCCCAAAGCACCAAGGTGTTTATTGATGTATTCCCCGATCGCTTTCACGACCTTGATCGCCGTCTGCGCGCCCAATGCCTCGGTGAGCTGATCGAATTCCACGCTGAAGAGAATGGCGGTAATGGTTTTCTCCTCCACCGCGCGGCCCAGGGTCGTTGCAAAGCGGGACCTAAACATCTGCTTTGAAAGAAGTCCGGTCAGCTCGTCCTGGAATCCTTCCAGGCTGCTAAGGAATTCATCGATCATGGGATGGTTCAGCCTGGTCATTTCATCATAGGTCCCCTGAAAAGCTATTTCCCCTTCCCAGATGAGCAGGATCCGGTCCGAGATGAAGAAGACATCGGGGATGTCGTGGCTGATCAGGACCGCCGTAAAGCCGAATTTTTTCCGGGCTTGCGCGATCATGCTCAAAATAAAATTTTTCCGGATCGGGTCCTGGCCGGTTGTCGGCTCGTCGAAGAGCACGATCTTGGGATCGGTAACGAGTGCTCGTGCCAACGCAGCCCGCTTCTGCATACCACCCGAAAGCTCTGAAGGATATTTATGAGCTACTTCTGAAAGCTCAATCTGTTCGATCCTTGCCATCACCTTTTCTTCGATTTCCTTTTTGCTCAGATTCATCGTCTGCCTTAGCGGGAGGGCGATATTGTCAAAGACCGTCATGGAATCAAAGAGCGCATTGTTTTGAAACAGATAGCTGACTTGACTACGGTAGGCATCCGATTCGCTCTTCTTCATTGCCTGAACCGGCTTGCCCTGGAAGAGGATAATGCCTTCATCAGGCGTGAGCAGCCCGATAATGTGCTTGAGGAGCACGCTTTTGCCGGTGCCGCTCTTCCCGATGATCGTTGTGATCTGGTTCTCATATATCTGGAGATTCACCCGGTCAAGAACAACCTGGCTGTTGAACCGTTTGGTGACCTCTCTGAATTCAATCAATGGCGTTTCCACAGGGGTACCTCTACATAAGAAAGGACGTAACAACATAATCGGCGATGAGAATCATCACACAGGACAGAACAACCGCCGATGTGGTGGAGAGGCTGACGCTCTTTGCCCCATAGCTGTCGGTGCGCAAATGGGTGAAATATCCCTGGTAGCAGCAGATGGTAGAAACAACCACCGCAAAGACGAGCGACTTAATAAAACCTCCTCTCACGTCCTCCCATTCCACATAGGCATGCATACGATAAAAATAGGCTCCCTCGTTCACGCCGAGGAGCACAACGCCGGTGAGGTATCCGCCGATGATCCCGATAAGGTCGAAGAACGCCGTCAGCAGCGGAAAGCTGATGATCGAGGCGGCGACCCGGGGGCTGATGAGATACCGCAGGGGATCGATCCTCATGGTGTACAGCGCATCGATCTGCTCTGAGATACGCTGGATTCCGATCTCGGCTGTCATGGACGAGCCGGCCCGCGCGGTAATCATGATGGCGGTCAGCACCGGCCCCAGTTCCCTGATAAGAGAAAGGGATATGACCGATCCGAGTACCCCTTCGGACCCGAATTTGATCAGAGTGTAGTAGAGCTGCAAACCGAGAACCATGCCGGTGAAGAGACCGATGAGCATCACGATCGTCGTCGACCGGGCGCCGATATAAAAAACCTGGTTCACAATTTCAGGGAACTGTTTACGGCGGAATATCTTAACAAAGGCAAGGACAAAAAAGATGACCGAAGCGCCGAGATGGTTGACGACATCCACGGTTATCGTGCCTGCACCGTTCATGAAACGAATCATAAAATGCATTTTCTCGCCTGCTGCTGTTTCCATCTTGCTCTCTATTGAATCCCCTCGAAGATCGATGCTGTTTCTCTCGGTCGGGAAATTATCGGACTTCCTTCAAATGCAGTACTTCCTCTCTTCTTCAACTATATCAATAAAATGAATATTCTGCCAACTGCGAAAATTTCGAGTGGTGCGGTTGACCGGTCCGGCATGCCATCCCCTCGTATCCGGCTCATGCACGAGTGCACAGAAATCTGTCCATTTCCCGGCAGGCGCGGCATTTCAGAGCCAGTCGGTGAACATGAAGCCAATCCCGATCCGGTTAACTGAATGATTGTAATCAATGAGACTTTCCCCGTACCCGTTGAAATACTGGATATATCCCTTCAGCTTGCTGGTGAGCGGAAAGCTCCAGTCGAGTTGTACGGCTCCCCTGTTGTGTTCCCACCGCAGATTGTTCCGGAGCATCACCCCGAAGACGCTGTTCTTCCAATGGTAGAATGCGTGCACCTCCCCATATCCCAGGTACTCATAGATATCGGGATTGTCGTCATGCGCCTCATCCTCAGGAATGCGATACCAGGGCTTGAGCGAGAGAACAAAATTGCCCCGTTCCAGGAGAAACTGTGCATACACCCGGTTCCAGCTCCGTGACAGAGGCTCTGTTCTACCGTTCGATTGATGATCGAGACTCACCGTGAGAAGACGATTCTTGAGGCCGAGAACCGTATAATTCGTGTCAAATGCCAGCATCAGTTCCGGCTCATAATTGGTCTCCCTGAACGGTGAGGACAGGGCCTTGTTGTAGAGCTGCCAGAAGGAAAGCTGTGTGTAGGCAAAATAGAAATGACCGTTATTTTCAAACAGGTGCTCCCACAACAAAATCTTCAGGCTTAACTGGAACTTTACCTCATATTCGTCGACCAAGTCCCCGCCCGCCTGCGCATATGCGGCATTGTTCGGTGAGCTGTTATAGGTGAGAAAAAGAAAATAGTTCGGCCGGTGCGGTGTTATCGCGAATGCGTTTGCATGCACTTTTTCCTCTGTTTCCAGGCGCCGGTCAAGAGCAGGGATTTCCTCGACAGACACCTCTGCAGGGGCGGCGGTCTCCGGAAGAGGTTGCTCCTGCGCCTTCTCTTCCTCCTGGGCAAAGGCCGGTAACATCAGAACAAGGATGAAAAAACAGGAGAGGAAGAAAAAT
>JBLNHB010000130.1:0-8538 GCA_050268805.1 bacterium
CCTGGACTCATCAAAGCCCATCGAGGTCACGATGTTGCCTTCGAAGAAGGACATAAAGAAGGAGTAACATGACGATGCTATGGCCGTCAAGAAGAATCACCATTGCCTGCTCAGAGCGGCAGCCACTTATGAATACAACACCATACTGGAAAGGGAGGTTGAGATAATGGGAGCATCGATTATTGAACAGGACGGCGCGTTGAGAGTATTGCGGATCACGGGCCTTCTCCGAAAATCAGAGATGGACGATGTGCAGGCAACAGTGGTCCATCAGCGGGAGCCCAAGCCCCGCTTTAAGCTGTTGGTGATCTTGGAAGGCTTTCAGGGGTGGGAGAAGGAGGCCGACTGGGGAGATGTGACCTTCTTTGCCACCAGTGGCGACCTGATCGAGAAGATCGCGATCGTCGCCGACCCTCGATGGGAAACCGACCTCTTAATGTTCGCGGCTGCAGGATTGCGCCGGGCTCCGGTCCAATTCTTTCCGGAGAACCGTCTTGCCGAGGCCCGTGCATGGCTGACAAGCTCTGTGTAAGCATTCACTGTGTCAGTAATCGGCGCTCTCTCGGGAAAGGGATCTCAATAGATTGGCTTGGGAAATAAGTTCCTGAAGAGCTGGAATTGACGTTTACAAGAGTCAGGCACAACAAAGGGAAAAGGAGAAGGGTCCCATGGAAAACCAAAAAGATTCAGGGAACAGGAATCAATCCATCCATCCACTTCTGTTGATTGCTCTCCTGGGCATCATGCTCATCGTTCTCACCATTTCCTCTGCTCTTGCGGAATCTCCCCAGGACGAATCCGGAGAACCCTTCATTCAAACGTCTCCCGTCATGGTCGATGATGCTGTGATCTTTCATGTCCGGGGGATCAAGACCTTTCCTGCAGAAGAGCGGGCCCGGGGGATTGCCGAGCGGATCAGGGAGATTGCCGGTGATCCGGACGTCAAGACCGATTCCATTGTTGCCGTCGAATCCGCACATTCGACGGATATCATGGCCGGCAAGACGCATATCGTCTCGATTTTCGATGTTGACGCAGCTATCGAAGGGATTCCGAGACAGGTCTTGGCCAAGGCCTACATTCCAAAGCTCCGGACAACGATTGAGAAATACCGCAGTGACAGAGCCCCGAAGAATATCTTGAAAAGCATTCTGTATTCCCTTCTGGCGACAACGGGGCTGATCATCGTGCTTTTTATTTTTCGAAAACTGTACCAAAGACTGCATTCGATGCTGGAAAGCCGTTTCAAAGCACGAATCCATGCGCTCAAGGTCCGGTCCTTAGAGATCGTCCAGGCCGAGAGAATCTGGGCAACACTCACCGGTGCTTTGAAGACCTTGCGTCTCATTCTTATCTTCTTGATTCTCTACGCGTACTTCGACCTGGTCCTGAGCTTCTTCCCCTGGACACGGCTCCTCGCCGCCAACCTCCTCGATTACGTTCTCACGCCTCTGGCGACCATGGGGAGAGCCGTCCTCAGGTATATCCCGAACCTGATCTTCATCGCAATTCTCGTTTTCATCACCCGATATGTCCTAAAGGTGATGCGGTTGTTCTTTACTGGAGTTGAGAAGGGGGCCATAAGGCTCGCCACGTTCGATCCGGACTGGTCCAGGCCGACGTATAAGATCATCCGGTTTCTCGTCGTAGCCTTTGCTGCAATCGTCGCATATCCCTATATCCCGGGATCAGAATCTCCGGCATTCAAGGGAGTCTCTCTCTTCATCGGCGTTGTTTTTTCTCTCGGCTCGTCGTCGGCCATCGCGAACATTATTGCGGGATACACCATGACCTACAGGAGGGCCTTCAAGGTCGGTGACCGGGTGAACATCGGCGACGTGACGGGCGACGTGGTGGATATACGGCTCCAGGTGACACACCTCCGGACGGTTAAGAACGAGGAGGTCGTTGTCCCGAACTCGACGATCCTGAACAGCAATGTCATCAATTACAGCTCGCTGTCGCGCGAGAAGGGACTGATCCTCCACACGACCGTGACCATCGGCTATGACGTCCCCTGGCGCCAAGTCGACGCAATGCTGCTCATGGCGGCCGAACGTACGGAGGGGCTTCTAAAGGAACCGAGGCCCTTCGTTCTCCACAAATCCCTCGACGATTTTTACGTCACCTACGAGTTGAACGCATACACCGACAAGCCCCAGGGGATGGCACAGATGTACTCCAACCTGCACAAGAATATCCTCGATGCCTTTAACGAGTACGGTGTCCAGATCATGTCGCCCGGGTACGAGGGCGATCCGGACCGGCCGAAAGTGGTTCCGAAGGAACGCTGGTTTGCAGCCCCTGCCAAACCTCCTGATGTCGGCACATCTGAAGGTCAAAAGTGACTCTCGAAGGTGGGTAACGGGCGCAAGACTGATTGAAGAGCCGGGATTCATTGTGCCGGCTCAATGATTTGCAGAGGCTTCTTAATGGTCTTCGTCACGACTCCGATCAGGCCGGTATCGGCATCCGAGAGGGTGAACGAGGAAACATCGGGATTCTTCAGATCCCCGGATACTCTGACCGGAATGGATAACAGGGTGCCGCCGGTAACGTTCTTGACGATGGGAAGACCTGCAGGCGAAACTTTCATTGCAACTCCCTGCATTTATTCTCTCCCATGAAAGCAGAGAGCTGGTTATCAAAAGCGTGACACTCCAGGGAACTTTTCAGAGGAAAGGCGCGACGATGACTGCTTTCCTCGATTCCCTCGACGTTGACTCTCCCCGCCTCTCCCTCAGGGGCACAGTTCATATTAATCAGGCAGAATCAAGTGCACGCATAGAGATGAACTGCAAGGAGGTTGACGTACACTCATTGCGCGAAACAGCGCTTTCCCTTGCAGGAAACACACCATTTGTTCAGCAAATCTTTGCAGTCGTGAGAGGCGGGAATGTTTCCTTCATCATTCTCAAGTTCTCTTTCCCCGATTGAACGCTGTTCAGTTTGCAACTCTATTATGACAGACTCTATGGTTATGAGATAGGAACGCAAGGGACACTTTTCATGTGGGTTTGCACCCGTACATTACCCGCACACTATGCACCAAATGACAATCTTCTTGCTTTATCTGCCATACCGTGAATAGAATAGAAACACCCGAATCGCTCATAATATCCCGGATACACGTGAGGTTTGATATGAGAATCTGCCTGTGCTCCCTAGTGATCACGTCTCTGATTCTGCTCTCCTGCGCCGGAACGAAGCTGACGAATACGTGGAAGGATGCCGAGTATCGCGGCGGAGCTCTGAACAAGATGCTCACCATCGTGGTCGCCGAGAAGGAATACATCAGGAAATTAGTGGAGAATGAATTTGTGAAGCAGTTAAAAGCCCGCGGGGTGGATGGTATTTCGAGCTACACCATAGTGCCGTCGATCCAAGATATAAAGAAAGAGGCTATCGAGGCTGCAGCGAAGGAGCAGGGCGCCGATGGTATCATCGTCACCCGGTTGGTCGGGAAAAAGCAGCTGGAAGCGCACATCCCAGCCGGCACACCCTCTATTGTATCGGTGACATCGTATGGCAGTGATTGGTTTCCGTTCTACAGTGAAAGTTATGTCTACGTGAGAACGATTCAGCCGGTAACCGATAAGGAAGCCGTGAGTCTCGATACCAATGTCTATCAAACCATGAACGGGAAACTGGTCTGGAGTGCCACGTCAGAAACGGTCATTGAGAAGAAAATACGAGAGACCACTCGTTCCTACGTGGAAACCATTCTCCAGCACCTCGCTTCAGACAAGGTGATCCGATAGGCTTTGCTGAGGAAACCTGCCACACATCACTTCACAAACCTCTCCTCCTCTCTGGATTCGATCGCAGAGATAAGGTATAATGCTTTATATTAAATGGTTGTCCGAAAGGAGTATGCGCCCATGTTCATACCATATAAAAAAATCGCCCTTTTTCTCCTGATCGTCTTTGCCTTCAGCGGCTGCTTAACGGCAGAGAAACCTGCCGAGGTAAAAAAAGTTACCCTCCCTCCTCTGCGTGTCGGGGTAACGCCGAATTATCCTCCCATGATCTTCAAGCTCGGAGACAAAGTAAGCGGAGTTGAGGCAGAGATGGCCCAGAAGCTGGGAGGCTCGCTCGGCAGGCCTGTCGAGTTCGTCGAAGTCAGATGGGATGAACAGATCCCCTCCCTCATTGCCGGGAAAATAGATATCATCATGTCAGGCATGACTGCAACGGAAGCACGGAAAGTCAGGATCGATTTCACCGAGCCTTATATGAAGAGCGGCCTCTATACCGCGATGCGTACTGAAAATGTTTCCAAATATGACTCCCTTGACCGGATAAAACAGAGCTATGCCACTGTCGGGGTCATGGAGGGAACGACAGGGGACGTCTTTGTCCAGAAGAATTTCCCCAATGCGCAGCGGGTTGCTTTCTCGAACCTCAATAGCGCGGCCTTCGCTCTCAAGAGGCGCTCTATTGATATCTTCGTCCACGACGGCCCGGCCATTGCATGGCTCGTTTCAGAGAACGAGGCGGACCTGAAGGGCTTCTGGCAGCCTTTGAACGAGGAGTATCTCGCCTGGGGGATAAGTCGAAGCAATCAGGACTTGTTACTCCAGGTGAATGCGTTGCTCAGGACGTGGAAGACGGATGGGACATTGAATCAGGTTCTCCTGAAGTGGCTCCCCTACCTGCGCTCGCGATAATCGTATTCTCCGGAATCTGTCATTCCCGTATGGGGGTTAAGAACTCCTCATTCATGTCTATCGGTTTCTATTGGCGGCTTTTGCCCCCTCCTCACCTTTTCCTGTGAGGGGACCTCCTGACGTCAATCAGCAGCCTTGCTGAACCGTTGTCGAGCCGTCCCGGACACAGGCATTCAGGATCTCCGGAAGTTTATGCCGTTCCGAAAATGTATCAACCAGGAAATCAGCTTTTGTGCCTGCGCCATTGCCCTCGTACCGGAAATACAACTTATTCGTGAGCATAATTACCTTGGGATCTGGCTTCAGCTCCCTCATGCTTAGGAGGACGTCAATGCCAAGCCTTCTCTTGTTCCGGGAATCCATGATCACTACATCGGGTTTCAAAGCTCTGATGGCGTTGAGGGCCCGAATCGGGTCGTGAGCCTCGCCGATGATCTCAGCGGCGGGACAGTGGAAGACCAGCATCCTCAACCATCTCCGGATGATCTCCGAATCAAAGACCAGAAAGACTTTCATAGCATGCTTCTCATGCGCAGCCTTCACCGGCACACTGTTTCGAGATGCTTTTTCAGTTTTTTGGTCGCCTTTACCTCGATCTGCCTGATCCGCTCCCTCGTGACTGCAAATTCCTGCGCAAGCTCATTGAGGGTCTGCACACTTCCACCGATGCCGAACCGTCTCCTCACAATCCTTTCTTCCTTGGGCTGGAGGGTGCTGAGCGCGTGTTCGATCTGCTTCTTCATATCATCTTCAACGAGAGCATTCAGTGGTGAAGGAGATGCCCGGTCTGGAATAAAGTCACTGAGATTGCTGTCGTCTTCACCGATCGGGGTCTCGATGGATACCGGTTCCCTCGACACCACGATGAGCCCTTTGACTTTTTCCGGGGGCATCTTCACTTTTTCCGCAATATCTTCAGGAGAGGGCTCGTATCCGAATGTCTGCTCAAGCTCCTTCGTCGCCCTGTTAATCCTGCTTATCTCTTCCAGGGCGTGCACAGGGACCCGGATGGTCCTGGAATTGTTTGAAAGCGCCCGTATGATCGCCTGCTTGATCCACCATGAGGCATAGGTGCTGAACTTGTATCCCAGCCGGTAGTCAAACCGGTCGACCGCTTTCATCAGCCCGATATTGCCCTCCTGAATCAGGTCTGACATACTGAGAGCCTTCCCGATGCCTATATATTTTTTTGCTATGCTGATTACCAGCCTCAGATTTGCTTCAATCAACGCGCGCTTGGCGTTGTTCACCTCATTCCTGGCTTCGGTAAAAATACGTACGGCATCTTTCATTGCATCAAAGGGCGCGCCGATTGAGCGTTCATACCGCCGGTATCCGTCGTATCGTTTTGCGAGCGAATCCCCCCCCTCCCTCGGGCGAGTGTGTCTACAAACCCTTTGCCCTGCATCCCGGGAAGTTCGGTTCCCTGCTGCTTCCATCTGTCGTACCACAGATTCGAGCTCAGCAAAGAGCATCCTGAGAAAATCTTCTTTCAGCCCGAGGGCCATGACTTTTTCGAGGATCTTGCGACAGTTGTCATGAGTTGATTGTATGGAACCATAGTGATGATTGCCCCCCTCTCCTTTGCTCACGCCGGACCCGTCCCCGGCCGGCTTTCTTTTCCGGGGAGAATGAGACAGGGAGCGCTTCGAAAGATGATGTAATCTCTTTATCTGCCTCACGACGGCAAAGAACCGCATCCTCCCGTCCATGGGCGTTATTCCGGAGCTCTCTTCTGTACGGACGAGCTCGGACAACGATGCCCTGCCCGCCCTTATCATTTCTGCTTGCAGAATGAGCCGCTCCGTTGCAAAGGGCAGCGAGAATATCGCCTTCAGCGCCTTTTCCTCACCCTGTTCGATCAGTTGTGCTAATGCTGTTTCGTCATGCCTTCTCAGGAGGGGCACTGCCCCTATCTCTCTGAGATACATCTTGAGCGGATCACATTCGTCTTGATGAATCAGGGCAGCTTCATCCTCCTCAAACAATCTGTCATCTTCCTGACTGGGATCACCCAAGGACACAGTCAATCCCCAGCCGTCTCTCTCAGAGAACGCTTCAGCATGGTCAAGATCTTCAGTCATGATTTCACCTCTTCCGTCGGAATTTCCAGAATGAGTGTTTCACTATACCTCAGAAAGGACAAATAGAAAATCGGAAAGGGTCTGAAAATGAAGTAAGTGTTTTCTTATTTTTCTGTAGGAATCTGTCCTACAATATAGAAAAGAGTAAGGCCTTGTAAGTAAACAGGATTACTCACGGACTATCAAATCAAAGTCCCCGAAAAAGGAACATGAGACCAGCAACTCCGAGATCAAAGTAGACAGAGTATCCGTTTGTGCCGTCCCAGCGTTCGATTTCTTCTTTGTGATTATCGTTGTTGAGATCTGGGGCCAAAGACGGGGATTCGTAGCCTTATCATCGCGGTGACACACGACGGTTCGGCCACTGATACAGAGAAGATCGGCAATCTCCTTGTTCGATTTCCCCATGGCAACAAGTTTACGTATCTCCCTTTCGCGGGTCGTCAGTCGATAGGCTCAACCGGAGGGTTTCAGATCTCCTCTGCGTACCTGCGCCCAGGTGCTGACCAGACAATCAGAGAGCTGGGGAGAGACATAGAATCTCCCGTAACTGATCTTGGCGATGGCTTCAAAAAGTTCTGTTTCAGCATCTTCCTTGAGCAGGTAGCCGTTTGCCCTGAAGAAATGGCTTGAGAGAGATATTCTTGTCTTTATGCATGGGTCAGGATCAAGACCTTGACACCAGGATGAATCGTCCTGAGAGAGCTCTGTTGGCGCCTCGCGTTGCGAGTTCCAGTGCGCTATACTGTCACCGTTGCGGCTTTTTCTCTTCTTCCGGGATTTGATGAACACAACATGCTTCATTCTGTTATGAAGGCAAGGAGGATCCTTTCAATCAATGAGGCGGTTTTGGATGGCATAGTGGGTCAATTCCGCGTTGTTCTTCATATTCATTTTTTCCAGGATACGGGTCCGGTAGGTGCTGATGGTTTTGACACTCAGCGACAGTTCATCGGCAATTTCACTCACTGTCCTGCCGGAAGCGATCATTCTCATCACCTCATACTCCCGGTCAGAGAGCGTTTCATGCAGAGGCTTTTCATTGTCAATTCCAAGGTTCAGGGCTAATTTCTCGGCAAGTGAAGGGCTGACGTATTTCTTGCCCTGCGCTACCTTCCGTATGGCATCCATCAACGCATCCGGGGCGCTCTCCTTCGTCATATACCCGGAGGCGCCCGCCCGTAAAACCCGTATGGCATATTGCTCTTCCGGATACATGCTCAGGATCAGGACAGGGAGCCTGGGATCTTCGTTCTTAATTTCTTTCAGGATATCGAGCCCGCTCCTGCCGGGCATGGCGATATCGAGCACCACCACGTTGAAGCTGTCCTTCCTGACTTTGTCGAGCACTTCCTGGGCATTGCTCGCTTCGCCCGTTACTATCATGTCGGGAATCCCAGCAAGGATCTGTTTCAGGCCCTCCCGGACAATGGAGTGGTCATCTGCGATGAGGATATTGATCATACTCCGCTCTCTATATAAAGATATACAGTCTTTTCAACAATTTTTCAATATCGGCAAAAGTCCGATTCTTCTGTCGGTGAATGTCCTACAGAGGAGAATGGTATATTTTATCTATTTTCAAAAGGAATCTGGATCACTATGGAAGTCCCTCCCCCGGGGACTGCGTTTATATTGAGGTCTCCACCCATGGAACGGGCACGTTCGCGTATCCCAAGAATCCCGAATGATGCGGGATTCGCTATGTCCTGGTCCGCAATCCCTCTCCCGTTGTCCTCAACGGTTAATTCGATCGTTCCCCTCTTCTCTTCCAGAAGCACTCT
>JBLNHB010000131.1:0-4841 GCA_050268805.1 bacterium
CGATCGTCCTCGAAGGTGATCCCCTTCTGTTCAATCAGTACGGGGTGATGGCAGTGAATGCCGAAAAGCACAAGCATGTGAAATACAATGAGGCGATGCAGTTCATCAACTGGCTGATTTCAAAGGAGGGGCAGGAGGCGATTGCGTCGTTTAAGGACAGCAACGGCAACACACTCTTCGTCCCGAATGCGAAATAACGGGCACATCTCTTCGAACAAAGGAGTGGGAACACGATTCTTATTCCTGCTCTGTTTCCCTTTTGTCCTGTTCCTCTGAGATATGACATCGATACTGGAAGGGTTCAGCAGGGCGTTTTCACTCATTCTGCATCTCAACGCAGAATTGCTGGGGATCATTCTGCTCTCCATAAAGGTATCGGGAACCGCCCTTGTCATTGCCACCCTTTTGGGTCTTCCCCTCAGTGCTTTTCTCGGGTTCAAGCAATTTCCCTTGAAAGGAGTGGTCATCAGCATCCTCAATACCTTCATGGGGCTTCCGCCGGTAGTCGTCGGACTCTTTGTCTATCTTCTGCTTTCCCGAAGCGGGCCGCTTGGTTTTATGGCATTGCTCTACACGTCGACAGCAATGATTATTGCCCAGACGATCCTCGCATTCCCTATAATCACTTCTCTCAGCCATTCGGCGATTGTCAGTGTTGACCCCCTCATCAAGCAGGCCGCAAGGACACTGGGAGCGACCCCTTTTCAGGTTTCATTGACCGTGATACGAGAGGCCCGCTACGGAATAATGTCGGCAATCATTGCGGCCTTTGGAAGGGTAATGGCAGAGGTGGGTGCGATACTCATCGTCGGCGGCAACATAGCGGGATTTACCCGGGTAATGACAACGACCATCGCCCTGGAAACAGACAAGGGCAACTTTGAACTCGCACTCGCCCTCGGCATCATCCTCTTGACCATCTCACTCGTGATCAATGGCGCCATCCACATCGTTCAGAAAAAAGGCTTGATCGGAGCAATGAGATGAGCATGACACTCATCGCCTCCAACATATGGAAAGGATACGAAGACAACCAGGTATTAAGAGGGTGCTCCTTTCTATTCAACGACCATGGTATCTATGTCTTGACCGGGGCAAACGGCTGCGGCAAGTCCACGTTCCTCAGAATCTGTGCGCTCATTGAAAGACCCGACCGTGGTGAAATCACATTTGTCTCCAATGGAACGGCCCTGCAGCGGGGCCTCGAACTGAGGCGCACAATAACGCTTGTATTGCCGAGGGTGGGGGTCTTTAACACCACGGTCTTCAAGAATGTTGTGTACGGGTTGAGGATACGGGGCATTGCAGGATGTGACGCTGAGGAGAAGGTCAACAGCGTGCTTGATTTCGTGGGTCTGAGCCACAAGAAGAAACAGAACGCGTTGACACTCTCAAGCGGCGAAACACAGCGACTCGGAATTGCCAGGGCATTGATCATAGAACCCGAAATCCTCTTTCTCGACGAGCCCACAGCGTCGGTGGACCAGAAGAATACCGAGATCATTGAAGACATTATCCTCAGGATGAGGAAGAACACAGGAGCGATCGTTGTCATCGCGACCCATGATCGAGCTCAGGCACAGAGGCTGGCCGACTGCCTTATGGTGATGAGTGAGGGAAAAGTTGAGATCGCGTCCCGGACTGCTTAGTCACTGTTTGCGCTCACGAGAGCACGAACCAATGGTGCAAGGAACTGGATGAATTCTTCATTGGTTTTTCTCATGCTTGTTTGTTTTGGCGTGAAAACCGAAGATTTCTACGTTAACAATATGGGGTGACAGTTGCTGGAGAGAGAAAAAGAAGACCTGGTCTGATTATCTCATTACCAGGTCTTCTGTGGTCAATCTTATCTCTGCGATTCTATCCTGACGGCGCTCAGGCGGGCGCTGCCGTCCTTGGCAGCATAGGTGAGGGTGCTCACCTTGGCGTGGGCGAAGCTCACCGGCGCAAAGACCATTCCCTGCCGCATTTCATCAGAGATGCGCGCCTTTACGAGCGCCGACCCGCGGCGGGAAGTTATCTTGATGAAGCTCCCGTCCTCGATGCCGTATGTTTCGGCATCCTCGGGGCTGACGAGAATAAAGGCGTCCGAGAGGGCGTGGCTCAGGCTCTTGGACATGATCGAAAGCGCACCTGAGTGCTGCATGATGTTTCCGGTCACGAGCGCAAGGGGGTATTCCTTGTCCGGTTTTTCAGAACCGTTCTGATGGACCGGGTTGAAGCGCCATTTTTTCTCCCCTGCCTGCGGGGTCTTCATCCTGGCGATGTCATTCTGAAGAGACCGGATGTCATTGAATCCGAGATCCGCTTGCATGACCCGCGCAACATTCCGGAATATCATCCAGTCAGGAATCACGTCACCCGCGGGAGGAACGACTTTCGGGGACGGTTGAGGAATTCCCTCTGAGTTGATGAAGGTCCCTTCCTTTTCTGCCCAGCTTGCGGCCGGAAGCACGACGTGCGCGAGTTTTGCCGTTTCGGAGAGCCTGATGTCCTGCACAATGAGGAGGTCGAGCTTCTTCAGGGTCTCCTCGATCCGGTTTGCATCAGGCATGGTGACGAGAGGGTCTTCACCCATGACATAGAGAGCCTTGAGGGAACCCGGGACATAGAGCATCTCATAGAGGTCCTTTCCCCCGTTCATCGGTCTCATGCCCATCATCCAGGCGCCGAAGGTGTTCGAGTAATCAGCAGGGATCTGGAGCGCTTCCCGTCCTTCGCCGAGTAGCATCAGGAGGTTCGCCGCAGCCTTCACTGTTTCAACGCCCTTCTGGTTTTCGGTAGCGCCGACAGTCATGGCGAGAAGCCTGCTCTTCGCCTTTACGAAGTCCTGGGCCATGGTCAGAAATTCTTCCTTCGATATTCCGGCGGTTTCAGCCACCCTTTCGGGCGTGTACTCCTTCACCGATTCCACGAGCGCATCCAGCTCTTCAACGGTGACCCACTTTTTCTCATGGACACCTTCTTTCAGGGCATAGTTGATCATACCGTTCAGAAGGGTGACGGCTGTGCCGGGCTTGCTCCTCAGCCACCGGGTCGCGTGACGCGCCAGCTTTGTCTTCCGCGGGTCAATGACGAGCAACTTCGAGCCTTCATGTTTCGCTTCAAGGAATTTGAGGCCGAAGATGGGATGGGTCGACGTGATATCGGATTCGATGACAAGGACAGCCTCTTTCCCGAGCGGTGAATCGAGCTTGGTCGGGTTTATCGACACCCCATAGGTCTCTTCTACGGCCTTCATTGTCCAGGAATACCCGAGCCGCGCGGAGCTGTCCAGGTTGTCCGATCCGATGATCTCACGCATGAACTTCTGGAACATGTAGTTGTCCTCTATGGTAGCTCTCGGCGAGCCGAGTGCCCCGATGCTAGCAGGGCCGGATTTCTCCTTGATCTCCTTCAGTCTCTCCGCGACGTAATAGAGGGCCTCTTCCCATGAGACTGCTTGTAATTCGCCCTCTTTTCTGATCAGCGGCGTCTGCAGCCGCGCTTCGCTATAGATATAATCAAAACCGAATCGCCCTTTTCCGCAGAGGTCTCCCTTATTGATTCCCTTGCCGTCAACGCCCCTGACCCTCAGGATGCGCCCTTCCCGCAGGTCGAGGGTGAGGGTGCAGCCGACGCCGCAGTACGAGCAGATGCTGTCTTGGCTCTCGAGGAACCACGCCCGCGCCCGGTGCTTAAAGGGTTTCGACCCGAGAGCACCGACCGGACAGGCATCGATGCATTGACCGCAGAACTCGCAATCGAGCGTCTCCTCGAAGGCAGGGCTTATCTTTGTCTTGAAACCGCGGTTGATGAAATTGATCGCCCCGACCCCCTGGTGCTGATAGCAGACCCGGACACAGCGGCCGCAGAGAATGCACCGGTTCGGGTTCCGGTCGATGAGCGAACTGGTGCATTCGGGGTCGTGCTTCCGCTCGGCATGGAACCTGCTTTCCGCCTGACCGTATTTGTAGGCGAGGTCCTGGAGATCGCACTCACCCGCCTTGTCGCAGACCGGACAGTCGAGGGGATGGTGAACGAGGAGCAGCTCAAGAACCGCTTTCCGCGCCTTGACGAGAGAGGGAGTGTTGGTATGGACAATCATGCCGTTTTCGGCAGGAGTCGAACAGGACGACATCAGTTTTCTCCTGCCCTCGACCTGCACAACACAGAGCCGACATCCTCCGTAGGGCTTGAGCCGCCGGTCCCAGCACAGGTTGGGAATGTAGATATTATTCTCCTTAGCAGCGTCGAGGATCGTCAGCCCTTCCCGCACCTGGACTTTTATGCCGTCAATGGTAAGTTCAATCATGCTCTAAAACCTCCTCTTCTCTATGCACAAAGGTATTCTTACTTTGCAGTTGTTTCCTGAAGCTCTGCTTTTTCTTTTGCAAACATATTACGCGGTCCTACCTTGACAGCCCCAAACTTGCACTTCTCGAGGCAGGTCCTGCATTTGACGCAGAGGTCCTGGTTGATGAGATGGGGCTTCTTCTTGTCACCGGTGATCGCCTTTTGCGGGCAGGCGCGCAGACAGGCGCCGCAGCCCTTGCATGCCTCCGAGTCGATGTAAAACGTCGAGAGCTCGCGGCAGACGCCGGCCTTGCACCACTTTTCATTAATATGGGATTCGTATTCATCCCTGAAGTACTTGATCGCGGTAAGGACCGGGTTGGGCGCTGTCTGGCCGAGTCCGCAGAGGGAGAAGTTGATGATCACCTTCGAGAGCTCTTCGAGCAGCTCGAGATCGCCCTCTTTTCCCCTGCCGTCGGTAATGTCGATCAGTTTATCGAGCATGACCTTGGTCCCGATTCTGCAGGGAGTGCATTTGCCGCACGACTCATCCACCGTGAATTCGA
>JBLNHB010000132.1:0-2598 GCA_050268805.1 bacterium
GAGCGAGGATTAATCCGAGAGACATTGCGAGCGCCATGGAGACAACTGATATGAGGATCGTCATGCCTGCACCCTTTACAAGAGCGGGCAAGAAAGTGTGAATCGGCGCCCGCTTCGACTCCTCGAGTCTTGAGTGCCCCTCCGGTGTCTTTGCGATGTCGAAGAGCTTGTCCTGGGCTTTGTCCCAGAGGTCCCACTTCTCGTAGATCTTTTTCAGTTCCCCTGACCGGATGAGATCCACGAGAACCCCGTCTATCGTCTGTTTCAGTTCCTCATCGCCCTTTCGCACCGCAATGCCGTAGAATCCTTCACCCACCGGTTTTCCCTGGTATTTCAGTTTCGTGTTCGGCTTCGCATAGTATGCTGCGATGGGCAGGTCGAGGAGCACGGCATCGAGCCTCCCGAGAGCGAGGTCTTCATAGGGCTCGACCTGGCCTGAATAGATTTTGACGTCAATGCCGCCGATGTCCTGAAGAATGGTCTGCGCTACCGCGCCGGAGAGTGTTCCGACCTTTTTCCCCTTAAGGTTCTGGACATCATTGATTGCTGTTTCATCCTTTCTCACCACAAGCTGTTCCGTATAGATGTAGTAGGGAAAGGAAAAAAGGACCCGCTCTTTTCTCTCAGGGGTTATCTCAAGACCGTTCATGGCGATGTCGGAGTCGCCCCGTTCGAGGGCAGGGATGAGGCTGTCCCAGGCGTTCTGCGCCTGTTTTGCCTTGACTCCCAATTCACGGGCAATTGCTTCGGCCAGGTCGACTTCGAAGCCGATGAGCTTTAAGGGATCTTGGGGGGAAGGGAACACATAGGGCGCCCCGCCTTCGGCATCGGACCCCCAGAGAAGGTATCCCCTCTTCTTTATTTTTTCAAGGGTGGTATCAGATGATCGAGTGGGAATGGCGAGAGAGAGAACAATTCCCAAACCAATGAGAAGAGAGAGTGCTCGATAAACGTTTTTCATGTGAGGTTCACCACACCATAAAGTATATAAAAAATGTGAATAGGGTCAAGGAAGAACCTTGTTCTGTCGAGGTATGGGTTCAGACATTCTGCGTTTGCAATAATTATCTTCCTCCTTTGCTCCTCATTGTCTCAATTGGTTCCGAAGTGATAAAATTACGTTCGCCTTTGAATACGGTTTGAATAAGGAGAAACCATGGCACAACCGTTCCTGATAGCAAAAGGTGAGAAGGAGCTCTTTCTCCTCCCGAAGATGGCGAACCGGCACGGGCTGATTACGGGCGCCACGGGAACGGGTAAGACCGTGACACTCCAGGTAATCGCCGAGAACTTCAGCAAGGCCGGGGTGCCGGTCTTTATGGCTGATGTGAAGGGAGATCTCTCGGGCATCGGCCAGCCCGGGAAAAGCGGACCGAAGATCGATGAGCACATTAAGCAGCTGGGACTGAGCAGTTTCTCCTTTGCCGGATTTCCGGTGACCTTCTGGGATGTATTCGGTGAACAGGGACATCCGGTGCGCACCACCGTTTCCGAGATGGGTCCGCTCCTTCTGGGAAGGCTGCTGAACCTCAATGAAACGCAGAGCGGCGTGCTCTCACTCATGTTCAAGGTTGCAGATGATAACGGCCTTCTCCTCCTCGATATCAAAGACTTCCGCGCGATGCTCCAGCATGTGGGAGATAACGCAAAATCTCTGACTACTGAATACGGGAATGTTTCGGCCGCGAGCATCGGGACGATCCAGAGAAATCTCCTTGCGTTTGAAGAGCAGGGAGGGGACAAGCTGTTTGGAGAACCTGCCCTCAACCTTGACGATTTCATCCAGACCGACGGCAGCGGCAGGGGCATGATGAATATTCTCTCAGCGGACAGGCTCATCCAGTCGCCCAAGGTGTATGCGACGTTTCTCCTCTGGCTGTTATCAGAGCTCTTTGAGAAGCTTCCGGAAGTGGGAGATCCCGAGAAACCGAAGCTCGTCTTTTTCTTCGATGAGGCACATCTGCTCTTCTCTGATGCTCCGGCGGCCCTCCTCGAAAAGATCGAACAGGTGATCAGGCTCATCCGCTCAAAGGGAGTGGGCGTCTATTTTGTTACCCAAAACCCGCTCGATGTTCCTGACACGGTACTGGGCCAGCTCGGGAACCGTGTCCAGCATGCGCTTCGCGCTTTTACTCCCCGGGACCAGAAAGTGGTCAAGGCTGCTGCCGAGACATTCAGGAGCAACCCGAGGCTCGATGCGGAAAAAGTGATCACCGAAGTTGGAGTCGGCGAGGCGCTGGTATCATTTCTCGATGAAAAGGGGATTCCCACGATTGTCGAACGGGCCTTCATCTGTCCGCCGCAGGGCCAGATCGGCCCGATTTCGCCTGAGCAGCGACAGGAGATCATCAAGAAGTCGGTGCTCTATGGCCACTACGAAAAGACGATTGACCGCGAGTCTGCCTATGAGATCCTGAAATCAAGGGCTGAACAGATGGCGCAGAGGTCTCCTGCCCCTGAGCCTTCGCGGCCACCGGCTGGAGGCCGCAGAAGAGAGACGCTCGCCGAGGCGATGGTCAAAAGCGCTGCCAGGGCAGTCGGCAGCCAGGTCGGACGTCAGATCATCCGGGGGGTATTAGGGTCGCTCTTCGGCGGGAG
>JBLNHB010000133.1:0-6996 GCA_050268805.1 bacterium
GGTCAACCTCTTTGGATTAGCCGGGATCATCTATGAAAAACTCCTCGAGCTGAGCGGATTCAGGAAATACCATGAAAAGTTCTCCAGTAGCGGACGTCAGTGACTTCCTTCTCTACCTGACGGTCGAGAAGGGACTGTCGCGGAACACGATCCTCTCCTCCAAACGGGACCTGGAGAAACTGGCATCTTTTTCCCTGAAGGCACATGTGGAATTGCGGGAGATCACGAAGAGCGATATTATGAGGTTTCTTGAGTTCCTGAGAGACTCGGCATATCATGCCTCAAGCATCAGCAGGATCATTTCCACGCTCAGAGGTTTTTACCGTTATCTGCTGCAGGAGCGGATCATAGACCGGGATCCGACCGAAAACGTCTCCACACCGAGAAAATGGCAAACCGTCCCCAAAGCGCTTCACCTGAACGAAATCATTCAACTCCTCGAAGCGCATCCCAATAGCCGTTTTCTTACCAGAGATATCATCATGCTTGAACTCCTCTATTCGGCAGGTCTGCGGGTGAGCGAACTCATTTCCTTGCGCCTCGATGATATCCATGCCGAAGCAGGATACGTCAGGATCACCGGAAAGGGTTCAAAGGAGAGGATCGTGCCTCTCTATGGTGGAATGATCAAGAAACTGAAAGAGTATGTTCAGGCGGTTCGTCCCGGGCTCCTGAAAAATTCAGGAGAGACCCCGTATGTATTCCTCTCCAATCGGGGAAAGCCGATGACGCGTCAGAGATTCTGGCAGGCGCTCAAGGCAATCAGTAAGGAAACAGGCATTCACGTCACACCCCACATGATCAGGCATTCATTTGCTACTCATCTCCTTGAGAGGGGCGCTGATTTGAGGGCTCTTCAGAAAATGCTCGGACATGCAGATATAGCAACGACACAGATCTATACGCGCGTGACAGGGAATCGCCTCAAACAGGTGCACAAAAAACACCATCCGAGGGCTTAGCGCCGGTAAAGCGGGAAACCCTCGAGGGGATTTCACCCGTTCCTACCGGTAATTGACAAATTGTATCTCTATCCCGAAATCTCTATCCTTAAGCCGGGAGAGAACCGTTTGGAGGTCGTCGATTTTTTTCCCCTTGACCCTGACCTGGTCCTTCTGGATCTCGGCACTCACTTTTATCTTCAGGTCTTTTATGAGCTTGACGATCTCTTTTGCCTTGTCCTGTGATATTCCCTGCTGAAGGGTGATGAGCTGGCGCACGGCACTGCCTGAGGCAGGTTCGATTTTCCCGTAGCTCAAAGCCCTGAGCGGCACATTCCTCTTGACGAGCTTCGACTGGAGGATATCGAGAACGCTCTTGAGCTTGAGGTCGTCATCGGAAAGAGCAGTGATGATGCCTTTGTCCTTGTCGAGATCAAGACTGCTCTTGCTCCCCTTGAAGTCGAAGCGGTGCTCGAGTTCCTTTTTAACCTGCATAAGTGCGTTCGAGACTTCCTGCAGATCAATCTTACAGACAACATCGAAAGAATGCTCGTCGGCCATCAGATCCTCCGGATACAAACCATTATCAAGAAAAAACCCTTTTGTGATATCATTTGATTTTTGCTCGCGGGATTTGCATAATTATAGCATATTTCGTTTTTCTCACTTGAACAGACCCGTGGCTGACACCTGGACCTTGATGACGCCCGGTCTCCATTCCTATGCTGATTGTGAGAAATCTCAAGGAGGATTTATGATCCGGCTTCTTTCCAAAGAGGCGCTCTTCCGGTGCTGCGAACCCTCAGCGCTTTCTTTTGAGACAACCGAAGGCATTGCACCTCTCGATGATACCATAGGCCAGGACAGGGCCCTGAGCGCAATCGATTTCGGCCTTGAGCTTTCCAGTGAGGGGTTCAATATCTTTGTGCTCGGAGAGAGCGGTACCGGGAAACTGACGACCGTCAAGAGGCTCCTCGGCCGCAAAGCCAGCCAGGAGCCAGTTCCCTCCGACTGGTGCTATCTATTCAACTTCAAAGACAATGACAGCCCGATCGCCGTTGCACTCAAGGCAGGAGAAGCAATGGTTTTCCAGAAGGACATGGACGATTTCATACGCCATGTGCAATCTGCAATCCCGAAGGTGTTCGAATCGAAAGAGTATGAAAAGCAGCGCCAGCGTATTCTCGAGGGGTTCCAGAAAAGGCAGAAAGACCTCTTTTCTTCTCTTGAAGAGGAAGCGGCAGGAAAGGGATTTGCCGTCCGGAAAACGCCGGGCGGGCTCTTCATGATCCCGACAAAAAAGGACGGAGAACCCCTTACTGAAGAGGAGTATGAAAAGCTTGACTCCGATACCAAGAAAAAAATCGACGCGACCGGCAATGAGCTCCAGGAAAAGCTGAACGATATCGTGAGAGCGGTACGGGAAGGGGAAAAGATCGTCAAGGAAATGCTTTCGCGTCTCGAACGGGAAACAGCACTTTCAGAGATCGGCGATCTCATTGAAGAGTTGAAAACCAAATACCTCTCCTATCCGAAAATCCTTGACTACCTCGATGGCGTAAAGGAAGACATCCTCAATAACCTCGAGGATTTGAAAACACAACCCGAGGTCGCCCCTCCCCTCCCCTTTCTAAAAATGCCCAGGCAGGAGACGACTTTCAACAGATACAAGGTCAATGTGACCGTCAACAACGGCACCCTCAGAGGCGCTCCCTGCATTTTTGAAAGCAATCCCACGTACTACAGTTTATTCGGCAGGATCGATGCCAAATTTCAGTACGGGATGGCGGTGACGGACTTCTCCATGATCAAGGCAGGCTCGCTCCATAAGGCAAACGGCGGGTACCTCGTGATGAATATCCTTGACCTTCTCAAAAATATCTTTTCCTATGATTCCCTCAAGCGGGCTTTGAGAAACAAGGAGATCAAGATTGAAGACATTTGGGAACAATACCGGCTTGTCACTACCGCCCTGTTAAAACCCGAGCCGATACCGCTTGATGTCAAGATCATATTGATTGGGTCGCCGGAGATATACTATCTCCTCTACAACATGGATGAGGAGTACCGGGAGCTCTTCAAGGTAAAGGCCGACTTCGACAGCAGGATGAACAGGACTCCCGAGAATATCCAGAAGTATGCCGCATTCATCGCTACAACCGTGAAAAGTGAGAATCTCCTCCCCTTTGACAGTGAAGGAGCCGCACGGGTTGTTGAATACGGCTCTCGGCTTGCAGACCATCAGGAGAAACTTTCCGCCAAATTCAGTGACATCAACGATCTTATCCGCGAATCACACTACTGGGCCACGAAGGAGAAGAGCGCTGTTGTTTCCGGCCACCATGTCCTCAGGGCACTGGACGAAAAGGTATACCGTCATAACAAGGTCGAAGAGCATATGCAGGAGGTCATGACCGAGGGAACGCTCATCGTAAAGACCGATGGAACCGCCATCGGCCAGGTCAACGGTCTTGCCGTGCTCGACATGGGAGATTACATGTTCGGCAAGCCCTCCCGCATTACGGCAAAGACCTATACTGGGAAAGCGGGAATTGTGAATATCGAGCGGGAAACGAAGATGAGCGGCAAGATCCACGAGAAGGCGATTCTCATTATCACCAACTACCTCGGCTCGAAATATGCCGGGTCCAAGCCCATCTCCCTTTCGGCTTCGATAACCTTCGAGCAGCTCTACAGCATCATCGAGGGCGACAGCGCAACCTGCGCAGAGATGTACGCGCTGTTGAGCAGCATTGCACAGATCCCCTTGAAGCAGTCCCTCGCGGTAACCGGGTCCATGGATCAGAACGGCGATGTCCAGCCCATTGGCGGCGTTAATGAAAAAATCGAGGGCTTCTATCACCTCTGCAAAGCACGCGGTCTTGACGGAACACACGGGGTTATCATTCCCCAGAAAAATGTCATTCATCTTATGCTCAAGCAGGATGTCGTCGATGCTGTGGAGCAGGGCAAATTCATGATCTATGCGATCGATACCATGGAAGAGGGCCTTGAAATTCTCACGGGGATGAAGGCGGGAGAACTGCAGACTGACGGCACCTATCCGGAAGGCACCCTTAACTACCATGTCGAAAAGAGGCTTACCGAGATACGGGAAGCTCTCAAAGAAAAAAAGGAGAAAAAAGAGGGTTCGGAGGACGAAGGAACTCTCCAGAAAAAGAAGAACGATAATACCGATCAGCCAGATAAAGGCGCATGAATCATTTCTTCTCTTTTTTCCAGCTCCTCCTCGTCCTTATCCTCATTATTCCTCTTTCCCTTATCCCCTCGAGACTCATTGTACCTGTTGGCGGTATTCTGGGCAGGATCGCCTTTTCCCTCTGGAAAAGCAGGAGAGAAATCGCACTTGAAGGCATTCGTCAGTCAATGGAAAGAGGATGCCTTCCAGCAACCGATTCTCCCGAGAAGATTGCCCTCGAGTCATTCAGACATCTCGGCAGATCCTTTGCCGAAATCATCAAGCTCTATGCTCATCAAGGGGAAAAGATACTTGATTCGGTGACCGTTGAAGGCCTGGAACACTACCAAGCCGCCGCAGCCCTGAAAAAAGGGATTCTGGTTCTGACCGGACATTTTGGAAACTGGGAACTCCTGGCGCTCTATTTTTCCCGCTTCATAGCTCCAGGCTCAGTGGTCGCTCGAAAGCAGGACAATGTATACCTGAACTATCTCATCGAGAAAGTCAGGGCCGGATATGGTAATACCGTTATCTACAAGAAAGGAGCCCTCAGAAACATTATGAGAGAATTGAATCGCGGGAAGGTAGTCGGAATCCTCTATGACCAGAGCGTTCTGGAACGCGAGGGTGAGCTTGTCAATTTTCTCTGCAGAAAAGCGTGGACCATGAAAATGCCGGTCCTCCTGTCACAGAGGACTGGAGCTCCAATTCTCCCCGTTTTTATCACCGGAACCGCTACCGGTCACAAACTTACGATTCATAAACCGTTCTTGCCTGACCACGAAAAGGCGATTCAGGTCAACCTTGCCATTCTTAATGCGTTCCTGGAACAGCATATCATCAAAGACCCTGCACAGTGGCTCTGGATTCACCGGAGATGGAAGCGTACCGATTTTTGACTCAATTCGTAAGTGATTTTGGACGATATAATCAGGGTATGGAAGATAATAGGAAGACAATTCTCGTTATCGATGACTCTCCGACTGTCAGGAGGCTCATCGAGTTGATCCTGAACGATGAGGGATACAGAGTCCTTACTGCTGAGGATGGTGAACAGGGCGTCAGGGTCGCCCGGACAAAAAACCCTTCCCTGATTCTTGTTGATTTTCTCATGCCTAAGATGAACGGGTACGAATTCTGCAAAACAATCCGTTCGGATAATCGTTTCAAGGAAATCCCGATAATTCTCATTACCGCAAAAGGCGAGGATGTCGGCCACACCTTCGAGGAGAAATTCGGGATCATCGAATATTTTCATAAACCTTTCGAGCCCGATGAGCTCGCTCAAAGGGTAAATGAGCTCATGAGGAAAACATCCTCAGAGGATACGGCAGATGAAATTGTTCTTGAAGAGGCAGATGAAGAGATCGTTCTCGAAGAGGCGGATGAAGAAATGTTTCTCCGTACTTCTCATGCGGAAGTCGTTCCGGATAGCTCTCAGGACAATGTGATCCAGGAAGAAACCGTGGAAGAAATTGTCGTGGAAGAGGCTGAGCAGGAAATCACGCCGCAGTCTGCGCCTTCTCCATTCTCGCTTGCTGCCATCGAAAAGAGCCTCGAACAAATCATGGAGAAATACTTCAAAATTGAGCTGCAGCTCCTGCTCAAGAACATTCTCATCGATACGATACGGGAAATGGAGATGGTGAAGCGGGAGAATCTCGTCTTCAGCGGCCAGGTCGCCCATATCTCGATGCCCGATGTGCTTCAGTTCCTTGACAACGCGAAACTGACGGGAAAATTATCGGTGCTGACTCCCTCATTGTATTCTGATGTCTACGTCGAGAACGGACACGTTGTCTTTGCGAATGTGAGCAAGAAGGGGCTTCAAAAGTTTTTTACCGATCTGATTGTTGAAGACGGGAAAATTTCCAAGGCTGAACTAGTAAAAGTACTGGAACTTTCCAAGGAGAAAAAGCTCCCCACCGGAAGAATCCTGATTGAACGGGGTTTTATCACGGAAGACCAGCTCATGCGGTATCTCAGAAAGCTGACAGAGGACTCTTTCTACACCATAGTGGGGGCTGATTCCGGCAGTTTCTACTTCGAAAAATGCTCTCTCCCCTGGAATTTAAGCGACATTAAATTCCGGCTCCCCATGGCAGGGCTTCTCCTTGACGGATTGAGAAGGTTTGACGAGCAGAAAGTCGCTGCGGAACTTTTCAGCGATGACAGCGTTGTTCTCTCGAGGATGATTACGAATGCCGACGAGATTGACAACGTTGAACTCCATGAAAAAGAGCTTGCCGTTTTTGCCCAGATAGACGGGAAAAAGACACTCCGTGAAATAATTCAGCGGAGCAAGATTGATGAACTGGACGTGAAGAGAATATGTTACTCCCTTCAGAAGGTCGGGCTTCTGAAGATCAAGGACAAAGGGAGAAGAAAGTAGGCATCACCGCGAGCCCCGATGAGGAACACGAATCGAGCGGGAAATGGTTAGTCGCTGATTTTTAGCAGTTCCGAAAGAAGCGATCTCCGGCTTTTGCCGGAGAGGAAAGATACAATGATTCAGAAAAGCTTGATAGAATTCTTCATTCTGGAGGCCGAAGAACACATCCAGCGCATCGAAGCAGGCGTTGCGCATCTCGAGAAAACTCCTGCGAACATCGAAGAAATCGATGAGATCTCGAGAGCTGCCCACACACTCAAGGGCGCTGCCGCACTCCTGAAATTGCGAAGTATCAGCGAGACTGCATACCTTTTGGAAAATACCTTCAAGGAAGTGAAGAATAAACGTTTGCCGCTGAACCATGCCCTTGTCCTGTGGGTAATGAAGGGAACCGATACAATTAAAACGCTCATTCGATCAATTAAAGACGGGAAAGGAGAGGATGCGTCCCTGGTTGGATTGTT
>JBLNHB010000134.1:0-5049 GCA_050268805.1 bacterium
TTGCCTTCTTGCCCCTTTTCCTTCGGTATTTCGCCTTCCTTATAGATTTCAACGATGCTCCTGACCTTGATGCCGGCGTTCTTGAGCGCCTTCTGGATATCAGGGAGCTTTGCATCCTCAACTTTCACCATAAAATTGCTGTTCATCTAAACCTCCATAATCTCTTTTTCCTTGTGCTCGAGAACTTCCTCCACTTTTTTAATGAACAAATCGGTCATCTTCTGCACATCATCGAGGGACTTCTTCACGATGTCTTCGCTGACGTGCTTCTCCTTTTCGAGCTTCTTGAGCTCTTCATTGACGTCCCTCCTGATGTTCCTGACGGCAACGCGGCTCTCCTCTGCCCGCTTCTTCGCAAGCTTCACGAGCTGTTTTCTTCGCTCCTCGGTGAGCGGAGGTATATTCACCCGGACAGCCTTTCCGTCATTGGACGGAGTAAGACCGAGATCCGATTTCAATATGGCTTTTTCGATCTCGCCGATGATCTTCTGCTCCCAGGGCTGTATGTGGATCGTTTTGGGGTCGGGCACCGAGAGTGCCGCAACCTGGTTGATCGGGGTCGCCGTCCCGTAGTAATCCACCATGATTCCCTCGAGGAGCGCGAGGGAGGCCCGCCCGGTCCTCATCGAGGCCAGATCTTTTTTGAGCGCGTCGATCGCCTTTTCCATCTTTTCCTGAGCCTTTGTCTTGATCGCTTTCTCCATGGTCATCCCCCCACGAGCGTTCCTACCTGCTTGCCTTCCACAATCTTTCGGAAGTTGCCCTTGTCCCTCATCCGGAACACGATAATCGGCAGAGCATTGTCCATGCAGAGGGAGATCGCGGTTGAATCCATGACCCCAAGCCCCTGTTTCAGGACCTCAAGATAGTTGATCTTCTTATAGCGGATAGCGTCGGGGTTTTTCACCGGGTCTTTTGAGTAGACCCCGTCGACTTTGGTCCCCTTGAGAATGACCTGGGCTCCGATCTCCATCGCCCTCAGCGCCGCGGCCGTGTCGGTTGTAAAGTACGGATTGCCCGTACCTGCGGCAAAAATGACAACCCGTTTCTTTTCAAGATGGCGGATCGCTTTTC
Source organism: bacterium (assembly GCA_050268805.1). Lineage (GTDB taxonomy): Bacteria > Nitrospirota > Thermodesulfovibrionia > Thermodesulfovibrionales > BMS3Bbin05 > JBLNHB01. The sequence continues at coordinate 1,075 of JBLNHB010000134.1, forward strand.
TCCTGATGTAGGGTTCAGCGAGTTCCCGCATCTCGATCGCAGACTGAACGCGCGTGACAACGCCGATCCGTTCAAGCGAGTTCTGGAGGGCAAGGGCATTGATGACTGTTGCAAGCATCCCCATGTAATCCGCAGAGGCCCTCTCCATCCCCTTGACCGATGCCTCGACCCCCCGGAAGATGTTCCCCCCGCCGATCACCACCGCCACCTCTCCTCCCATCCTGCTCACGCTCTTGATCTCGGAGGACATGTAATCGACGGTGGAAGGGTCAATGCCGTAGCTCTTCTCGCCCATTAACGATTCGCCGCTCAGCTTGAGCAGTACCCTCTTGAATTTGACGGGCAATGTCCTCTCCTAACAGGTCTGTTCGGCTTTAGGCTGTGTTTCACCAAGCTGATACCGGACAAACCGCCTGATGATGATGTTCTCTCCCAGTTTTGCTATCTTTTCAACGAGCAGGTCGCTGATCTTCTTCTTTCCTTCAGGATCTTTAATGAAGACCTGGTTCAGGAGACAGGATTCGGAATAAAACTTCTCGAGCTTGCCCTCGACGATCTTCTCGACGACCTGGGCCGGCTTGTTCGTGACCTGTGCCCGGTAGATGTCCTTCTCCCGCTCGATGACATCCTGGGGGACATCTTCACTCGACAGATAGGAGGGATTTGCGGCAGCTACCTGCATCGCCACGTCCTTTACCAGATCCTTGAAATCATCGGTACGGGCGACAAAATCGGTCTCACAGTTTATCTCCACCATCACGCCGATCTTATTCATATGAATATAGGACCCGATCAGCCCCTCAGAGGCGGTCCGGGAGGATTTCTTCGCAGCCGAGGCGAGTCCTTTTTCCCGAAGAAAATCAAAGGCCTTTTCAAAATCTCCGCCGCTCTCGGTGAGCGCCTTCTTGCAGTCCATCATACCCGCGCCGGTCTTTTCCCGTAGTTCCTTCACCACATTCGCCGATATTGTCATTTACGCAACCTCCTCAGACTCTTCCTGCGCGATTTTCTCCTGGATCTTCTCTTCCTGGGTTGCTGCTGCGGCTTCCTTGCTGAGCATGGCCTTTCCTTCGAGAATCGCATTCGCCATCTTCGACGTAATCAGCCGTATTGCCCGGATGGCGTCATCGTTGCCGGGAATAACATAGTCAATCTCATCGGGATCGCAATTGGTATCGACAACTCCTACGACCGGTACCGCAAGCCTCTTCGCCTCGCTCACCGCGATCTTCTCCTTCTTGGGATCAATCACGTAGACCGCTCCGGGGACTTCCTGCATGTCCTTGATGCCGCCGAGGTGCTTCATGAGTTTTTCCCGCTCCTTATCGAGCTTTGAGACCTCCTTCTTGGTCAGGACGTCGAAGGTGCCGTCCTCTTTCATCTGTTCTATTTTCTTCAGTTTCTCGATGCTCTTTTTGATCGTCGAGAAATTGGTCAGCATTCCTCCAAGCCATCTCTGGTTGACATAGAATGCTCCTGCCCGTTCCGCGTCCTCCTTGACCGCATCCTGGGCCTGCTTCTTGGTCCCGACAAAGAGAATGGTCTGTCCGCTCGCCGCGACCTGCTTGACAAAGTTGTACGCATCCTCAAGACCTTTCATCGTCTTCTGAAGATCGATGATATAGATGCCGTTGCGCTCTCCGAAGATATACCGCTTCATCTTCGGGTTCCACCGCTTCACCTGATGTCCGAAATGGACACCGGATTCGAGAAGCTCCTTCATTGTTGCTACCATGGTTCCTCCTTCTGGTTTTTTCCTCCGTCCCTTTCCTCAGGACCCTCACGGGACCACCCTGGGAAAGTCTTCTGGACGTGTGATTTTCAGGCAAAAAAGCGTAACATAACGCCCCTCTTTATTGCAAGAACAGGCCGCTTTTCAAGACTGAGCTTATCTTCTCGATGCGATAAACGCCTCAAGCTTTTCGGGGTCGGGTTTTCTCCCCAGGAGGGGTGTCTTGTCCACCCGGTAAATCTGAATGTTTTCCTCAAAGGTCGACTTTCGGGGGTTCAGATACAAGATCCCCAGCGGGAACTTCCCGGTCTCTGTTGCTCTCCTGAATGCCGCGACCCTGTCTGTCGGGTCGTGGCCCTCTTCGAGGTAGTAGGTCTGCTCTTTGAACCACTTGAACGTATTGACCTTGTTGAATGTCACACAGGGCTGGAAGATATCCACGAGAGCATACCCGCGGTGGGTAATCGCCTTTTTGAGGATCTCTTTGGTCTGCTCCCTGTCTCCGGCAAAAGCGCGCGCGACAAATGAAGCGTCGAGCGCTATCGCAACGGCCAAGGGGTTGAAGGGCTCTTCGAAGACCCCCTGCGTCTGGATCGGCGTTTTCAACCCGATCTGGCTTGTGGGCGAAGCCTGACCTTTTGTAAGACCATAGACCATATTGTTGTGGACGATATTGGTGATATCCGGGTTTCTCCGGATCGTATGCATGAAGTGGTTCCCCCCCTCTCCGTACATATCGCCATCACCGCTCTCGGCGATCACGACGAGCTCGGGGTTCACCGCCTTAATCGCGGTTGCCGGGGGGAGCGCCCGTCCATGCAACCCGTTGAAGAAGTGTGTCCTGAAATAGTGAGGAGCCTTTGCAGCCTGGCCGATGCCCGACACCGTGACCACCTGCTCGGGCATGATGTTGAGCTCGCTCAGCGCTTCTTTCAGGGCAGTCAGTATGCCGAAATTGCCGCACCCCGGACACCAGGCAATGTCGATCTTTCCCATATCAAACTTTTCGGTGCTCATGCTTGTGCCTCCCTCGCGATCTTTCCGGCCAGTTCCTCGACCGAAAAGGGCAGCCCGTTATACTTGAGAATTCTCTTCGTGATCTCAATGCCGAGATGGAGCTTCATGAGCTGAGCGAGCTGTGCAGTCGCATTATTTTCCACAATAATCGTCGTGCGTGCCTTCTTTGCCAGGTCGGCGATCTTGGGGTGGAGCGGATAGACCTGCTGTACAGGGAGAAAGGCGATCGTATCGTCGCCGATCTTCTCGAGTGCCTCCCTGATGACAGCATGCGTTGACCCCCATCCGACCACGAGCGTTCTATACTTCTTCTTCCCGATGAGCGCAGGGGGTATGATCTCCCTCTTGATCAGGTCCAGCTTCTTCAACCGTTTGTTGACCATCTTGGTCCTGAGGTCGAGGTCTTCGGTGATGTGTCCTTCTTCATCGTGTTCATCGCTGTCAACGCAGACGAGTCCCGCGCCGTATCCCGGAATCCCGCGGGGCGATATCCCGTTCTTCGTCAGCAGATATCTCTTATAATCCTTTGAGGTTTCCACGATATAGCTCTCTCTCCCGCTGCGGGCGACTTTCGAGGGAGGGATATTCGAGATCGAATCAACGAGAAACTGGTCAGAGAGCACAAAGACCGGGACCTGGAACTTGTCCGCCATTTCAAACGCCTTCTGCATGAGCGTGAAGGCCTCTTGCAGGGTCCCCGGCGCATAGATAATCCGAGGGAATTCACCATGCCCTGCAGACAGCGCAAACATGAGGTCCGCCTGCTCGGTCCTGGTCGGGAGTCCGGTCGCAGGCCCGGGTCTCTGACCGAGGGAGATGACCGCAGGGCTCTCGAGCATGCCGGCAAGGCTCAGCCCTTCCACCATCAGGGCAAACCCGCCTCCTGAGGTCGTGACCATCGCCTTGCCGCCCGCATACCAGGCGCGGAGCTGCATGTTCATGGCAGCGATCTCATCTTCCGCCTGCTCGGCAATGATATTGAAATCGCCGGCATGCTGAGCGAGAAAGGTAAAGACCCCTGTTGAGGGCGTCATGGGATAGGCAGTGATGAAGTTGCAGCCGCCGGCAATTGCGCCCATGCCGAGGGCCTCTGCCCCGCTCAGAAGAATTTCATCACCAACAGCGCTGTCCTGTTCGATACCGATCCTGACCCGTCCCGAATCGCTCAATTCACTTCCCAGGGCATATCCCTTCTTGAGGGCCTTCAGGTTATTGCCGATAATCTC
>JBLNHB010000135.1:0-2978 GCA_050268805.1 bacterium
GTCCGGGTCGCCTATATCGGTGACGGCAACAATGTGGCGAACTCGCTCATCGAGGCTGCTTCCCTGCTCGGTTTCGAGCTCCGGATCGCCTGTCCCGAAGGGCTCGAACCCTCCTATGAAGTCCTCGACCGGGCGCGGTCGGACAGGAAGGGAGAAAACATCGTACTCCTCAGGAATCCGAAAGAAGCGGCAGGCATGGCAGATGTCATCTATACCGATGTCTGGGTGAGCATGGGACAGGAGGCGGAGACGGAGGAGAAGAAGAGAAAGCTCAGGGACTATCAGGTGAACTCCTCTCTCCTTGCCTGCGCAAAGGGCGACGTCGTGGTCCTCCATTGCCTGCCCGCGCACCGCGGCGAGGAGATCACCGACGAGGTGCTTGACGGACCGTTCAGTGCTGTCCTCGACCAGGCCGAAAACCGCCTGCATGCGCAGAAGGCGCTCCTCGAATTTCTGATACAATAGATGCTCGAAAAGAAACGGCAGCCACAGAGGACACAGAGAGGAACAAGCATAGAAAAATGAGAGCCCCCGGAGCGGTCAAGTTCTTAGCAATTCTCTTCAGCCGTGTGCTGTTGTCTCTTACCATAATCGCCTCCTATCTCAGTCTTTCTCTGTGTCCCCTGTGGTTTGCTGTTCCGAGGACCTGATGGAAGCCCTCCAGATCATACCCATCGGCGGCGTTGAAGAGATCGGGATGAACATGACGGTCATCCGGTACCGCGATGATATCATTGTGGTCGATGCCGGACTCATGTTTCCTGAAGAGGAGATGCTCGGCGTCGACTATGTAATTCCCGATTTCACCTACCTCCAGGAAAACAAGGAAAAGATCCGGGCCATTGTCATCACGCACGGCCATGAAGACCACACCGGCGCCCTTCCCTTTGTCCTCAAGGGGATGAACGGCGACATCCCGATCTACGGGACCCCGCTCACCATCGGCCTGATCAGAGAAAAGCTTGCCGAGCACGGGATCGAAAAACCCTTCCTCCATCCGGTCAAGCCCCGCGACGTCATTCAGGCGGGGGTCTTCACAATCGAGTTCATCAGGGTCACCCACAGCATCGTGGACGGCGTCGGCCTCGGCATCCGGACGCCGCTCGGCAACATTGTCCATACCGGCGATTTCAAGCTCGACCCCACGCCGGTCGACGGCGAACTCATGGACTTTCACAAGTTTACCGAGTACGGTGAAAAGGGAACGCTCCTCCTCATGTCCGACAGCACGAATGCCGAAAAGGGGGGCTTCACCTTTTCCGAAAAAGAAGTGAGGCGCGCCTTCGAGGATATCTTCTCCCAGGCCAGGGGACGGATCATCATCGCGACCTTCGCCTCCAATATCCACCGGGTCCAGCAGGCGATCGACGTGTCGGTCATGTTCAACCGGAAAGTGGTCCTCTGCGGCAAGAGCATGGTCTCCAATTCCGAGATCGCCCTCGATCTCGGCTATCTCCGGATCCCGGATAACACCTGGCTCACCCTCGACGATCTCAAGAATCTGAACGACGACAAGGTAACGATCATCACCACCGGAAGCCAGGGGGAGCCGATGAGCGTGCTCTCCCGCATCGCAACCGGCGAACACAAGACCATCATTATCAAGGACGGAGACACCGTCATCCTCTCGGCGAAGACCATTCCCGGCAACGAGCGTTCCATCGGAAAGATCATCAACCACCTCTTCAAACGGGGAGCGAACGTCATCTACGAAAAGGTCTCGGAGGTGCATGTCTCCGGCCACGCATCAAAGGAGGAGCTGAAGCTCATGCTCAATCTGGTGCGGCCGAAATACTTTGTTCCGGTCCACGGTGAGTACCGCCACCTTGTCTACCACAGCAAGCTCGCGGAGAAGCTCGGCATCCCCCTGAAAAACATTTTCATCCTCGAGGACGGAGACATCCTGCGAATAGATGCCGGCGCCGCCGAGATAACCGGCAAAGTGCAGAGCGGCCGGCTCTTCATCGACGGCAAGAGCACCGGAGATGTCGAGGGCATGGTCCTCAGGGACCGGTGGCGGCTCGCCCATGACGGGATCATCATCGTCCTCCTGACGATCGAAAAACTATCCGCGAAAATCATATCGGGTCCCGACATCATCTCCCGCGGCTTCTTCTCCGGTCCCGACTCGGAACAGCAGACGAGCGACATATTGAAAAACCTCATCGCCGAGGAAATCACGGGACTCGACGCCGAGGTCATCAGGGACCTCCCCCTCTTCCAGGAAAAACTGAGGAGGACGGTGAAGAAATATCTCAAGCAGGAATTTGACCAGCGGCCCATGATCATGCCGATCATCATGGAGGTATAAAGGGTGTCTGAGGCGATCATTCTCGGCATCATACAGGGACTGACCGAATACCTGCCGGTGAGCAGTACCGCCCACCTGATCCTCTATGCCTGGATAACCGGAGCAGGGGGCATGATGGACACCCTCACCTTTGATGTCGCCCTCCATATCGGCACCCTGGCAGCGGTCGTTGTTTATTTCTCCCGGGACTGGATCGAGATGATAACAATCCGGAAGAAGCTCTTTCTTCTCGTTGTGCTCGCGGCGATACCTGCGGGAATCGCCGGCTTTTTCCTGAACGATCTTGTCGAGACAACGCTCCGGAGCCCTCTCATCATAGCCTGCGCGCTCATCCTCGTAGCGTTCATCATGTGGGCTTCTGAACGGTTTCAAAAGACGAGGGACATCGAGAGCATTACCCCGGCCGATGCTCTTTCGATCGGATGCGCACAGGTTCTCGCGCTCATCCCGGGCGTGTCCCGCTCCGGCATTACGATCTCAGCGGGGCTCTTCCGGAACATAACGAGGGAGTCGGCGGCCCGATTCTCCTTTCTTCTCTCCACGCCGATTATAGCAGGGGCCGCTCTTCTCCATACTCTCAAAATCCTCCGCTCGGGCGCTGATTTCGATGCCGGCATTTTCCTGGCGGGGATCGTCTCTTCCGGGGTCTCCGGGTTCGTGGCAATAC
>JBLNHB010000136.1:0-7709 GCA_050268805.1 bacterium
TTTCATTTTCCAACCCCTTCCGGCGCTCTCGGCTTAACCACAAAATAGAGGAACGGGGCCTTCACTTCTTTGAACCAGTGCGGCACGCCGTTGGGGATGACGACCACGTCGCCCTTAGCGATCTGCCTTGTCTCTCCTCCGATGATATCTTTTCCCCGGATCTCGCCCGGAGCTACTTCCTTCGGATCGACCGCTGTGCCGCCGGTTACCAGAGTTGCAGAGCCTTCCAGGATGTACATGACATCCGTATCCCAGGTGTGGATCTCGGCGACACCCGGTTTATCGCGGCGGCTCGCATGGACCATGAAGTAGCGGCTCGCGTGCATCATCTGCTCTTCCTGTCCCACGAGGGGAGCGCCCTTTGCGAATGCCTCGCTCACCTTCTTGCTGTCGAAATAGAACACGCCCGACTCACTTGATTTCATCGGCATCTCCTTCAGCGCGTTTGCTCCTGCAACAGCGAGATCCTCGTCCTGCTGAGCGCTCGCTGCTCCGCTCACCCCGATGGCGCCGACGACCTGGTCATCGACCGTGATCGGTACACCGCCCTGGAGGGGCGTGAAGTCATTGAGAGCGGTCATCGCCGTTCGGCCCTTGTTGATAATGTTCTCGAAGGCGCTCGTGGGACGTTTGAAGAGAGCCGCTGTCCTCGCCTTGCCGATGGCGATGTTTGCGCCCGCTGCAAAGGTGCCGTCGAGCCGCTCGACGGCCATCAGATTGCCTCCGTCATCCACGACTGCGAATACCCCTCCCGGAGCATTCATCCTTCCTGCTTCTACGACTGCCGCTGCTATGACCCTCTTTGCACCTTCGATGGTGAGAGTCTTTTTTCCCATGACCTCACCGAGGGCCAATTGAGGCACAACGGAAAGAGCCAGAATTAAAACGAGACATCTCATGGGATTCATGTCAGCCTCCTTTCACTGGGTCGGGGATCGTCTGCCCGCAAGCAGACGATCCCCGATATCCCTCATTTCATGGGTTTTCCGAAGGAAGCTTCTCCCAGCAGGGTCTCGGCAAAGGAGCACCAGAACTGCACCTTCGAAATGTCCTTGACGTAGTCGGGAACAGTAATCTTTCTGTGCATTTTCATGTCCTTGACCTCAAACCGGTCCAGCAAGTAGGTGTTGCCCTTGGAGTCGACCACCTGCCAGTGAGGATCAGGAGTGTCGATCTTGTTCTGGAAATCATCGGACAGGGTCAGGACATGCTTTCCTCCTTCCTTTGAGTGCATAACTGTGCCGCCGTTCACCTTTACTCCCTTGAACACAGAGGACTTCTCAGCAGCAAACGATACTGATGCAACGAGCATGAATGAAACGAAAAGAGCTACAAGCATGACTATTTTTTTCATAATAGTAAAACCTCCTTCTCTTGATATGGCCGGCAATGCCGGCACTCACTGTGTATACTTTCAGCGCAGTTGCGAGTTCGATGGAACTCTCCTACCTGTGTTTCCATGGCGGCCCCGGTCCTATGCGGCGCTCTATTCCGGAGCAGTCTGTCTTATGAACGGCCTGTTCTTTCACGGCTCAACCAGTTTCAGGGCATGAGCGTCAGGGTCGCGTATGAGCGCTGCCCTTTTTGCTCCCAATGTGAGCGGCCCGATATCTATGAATTCAGGAGAAATGAGACTCACCCTGTTCGTCGTCAATCGGCTGAAGAATGCATCAGCGTCCTTGATCTCAAGGGTTACGTGCCAGTGCAGGAGGTCATTGGGATGTGCATCTTCCGGGTAGGGCCTGCCGTCGCGAGGCGTAAGATACTCGAGGAACTCGATACCTGGTCCTCCCGGAGCCCTGAGCCCGGTGATCCTCACGCGGGCTCCGAAGACATGATTGAGATACTCCTGTTCGGTGCCGTAGTTCAGGCTCTCTCCTGCCACCTTCAGACCAAGGAGGTCGCGGTAAAAACGGAGGCTTGCTTCGGTGTCCCAGACCCCGATTGCGGTGTGGTCTATGCCGAGGAAGAGCGCATCCGTATTCTTCTGCCATCGGGGGTCTCCTTTTCCGGGCGGGAAGTAAATGAGTTCCAGCGCATGGTTGTCGGGGTCTCGAAAATAGAATGCACGAATTCCCGCTGCTCCTTTGTTCCAGTCAGGGATGCGCTGGGGCTCTGTTGATATGGGCTTGACCCCAGACTGCCGGAGGCGGACATAGGCAGCGTCCATGTCCCGAACCGCGATCGCGATATGCTGGAACCAGCGGTCGTTACTGCGTGAATCAACAGGGATCGGCCTTCCGGGAGGGGTGAGGTATTCGGTGAGTTCAATCGTCTCCTCGCCGAGTCTCATGGTCACGATCCGCACCCGGGCGCCGAAGATACCCGTAAGCCGATCGAACTGCTCCTGATGAAACTCAACATCCGACACCTTCTCGAACGCGAGTACCTTTGAAAAGAACTCCACTGACCGGTCCATGTCCGAAACCGTCATCCCGATGGCCCCGACACCGAGGACCTTTGGCTCTGCAAATGCCGGAGAGACAAAACAAAGCAGAGCGAATGCGACGAAGATACGCATTCTGCACCATTTCAGGACGCGCGATCTCATGGTTCCCTCACTTCATTCGTTCAAGGAGATGGTCGCCCACGCGCAGCGCATTGGCGAGAAGGGTATGGGTCGGGTTGAGAGCCGCGCTCGATGGATAGAAGCTCGAATCGATCACGTAGAGGTTGTCCACATCATGGGTGCGGCAGTTGATGTCGAGGACTGATGTTTTCGGGTCTGTGCCGAAGCGGCAGGTGCCGCACTGGTGCGGAACCATCTGGACTCCCATCTTGATCGTCATAAAGGCGTCGCAGAACCCGACCTTCTTGAGCGTCTCGGCCCAGCGGCTGAGGAGACGGTCATAGGATGAGCGGTTGTTCTCGGTATAGGTGATCCTGATGGTATCCTTTTCCCAGGTGATGCGGTTGTTCCGGTCCGGAACATCCTCTGTCATGAACCACCAGTCAGTGGCGTGGTCAGCCATCTGCTCGAAGGTCATGTCGGGAAGGGGCTCCTTGAACATTCCCTTCAGCATGGCGGCAAAGACCTTTCCCGTTGTCTGGACATTGCCCATGGGATAGGGGTAGTCCTTTTCCCCCCAATAGAAGTCGTTGAGGCCGAAAGACTTCTCGAAACCCGTGGGATAGGACCTCTTCGATACCGCGACCATGAAGCCGAGGAGGTGGAACATATAATTGCGTCCCACCTGGTCGGAGCTGTTCGCCAGCCCTCTCGTGTGCTTGTCATTCCAGCTCCTCAGGAGAAGCGCGGCAGAATTGAGCGCTCCGCAGGAGACGATGACAATATCGCCCTTGAATGTCTTTGTCTTGCCCTCGATTTCAGTCTCGATGCCGGTAACTTCCCGGCCCGACGCGTTCGTGAGGAGGCGCAATACCTTTGCGCCGGTCATCAACGTGACGTTTCGGTGTTGTATTGCCTGGCGGGCGCCGTTCATTTCTCCGTCCGCCTTTGCGCAGACAAGGCAGGGGAATCCATCGCAGGTATCGCACTTGATGCATTCACTCAGAAATATCCTCTCCTCGTCGCGCCGTATTGCCGTGGGAAGGTGGAAGGGATGAAGGCCCTGGGCTTTCAGGGCTCTCGCGAGTTCTTCGATGAGCGGGTCATGACTGATCGGGGGGAACGGATATTCTTCACTCATGGGAGGGGCCGTATGGTCCTCTCCCCGTTTCCCGTGGCAGTCGAACATTTTCTCGACTTTTGTGTAATAGGGCTCGAAGTCTTTATACTTGAGCGGCCATTCAGGAGATATGCCGTCAGGGTGCTGCACCTTTTCGAAGTCGCGCTCGCGGAAACGGAAGAGGGCAGCGCCCCAGAACTTGGAGTTGCCGCCGACATTGTAGTGCGCGTTGGGGAGGACATCCTTATTGTCCTTGTCCTTCCAGACCTCTGTTGTCTCATAGCGGCGCCTGAGCATCACTTCACCCACATCCCAGTTCTCTTTCTCCCGGGGAAGCCAGGGACCGCGCTCAAGAATCAGGATCTTCTTGCCGCTCGGCGCGAGATACCGCGCCAGGGTGGAGCCGGCAGCCCCTCCTCCCACAATGACGATATCGGCATGTTCGCTCTTCATGGGTTACTCCTTTCTTCGGATTTATCCGCATCCGGCGACATCATCTGCGGGTAAAGGCAGTGCGAGAAAATGCACCGCCTCGTTGTATGATGGTTGATCTTTGCACAGACGACCCGATAGGTCTTCCGTATCGCCCGGTACATCTCAACAGCGAGCAGCATCCCGATGACAGGAGCGGTGAAGTAGATCCAGAGGAGTGATACCAGCCCGCTCGGAAGGGCGGAAGCGAAGGTCCGCGCGGGATTCATGCTCATGCCCGAGATGGGCGCCTCTATGGCGATGTACGAGGCAACGAGGATTCCTGCGAAAATACCGGTAAATCGGTGGAGACGCTTGCTGTTCGTGGCGAAGAGGATCATGGTCATGAGTCCGAAGGAGATGACAACCTCTGCAATGAAGGCGACCCATTCACCGGCAGGCCCGGGCAAGGTCGCGACATAGAGAACCGGCGGCTCGGTGAATCTGAGGTCAAGAATTATTTTTACGATCAATACCCCGGCAAGACCGCCGATGAATTGGGCGATGATGTAAAAGACCGCATCCCACTTTGCGACCTTCCCCAATCTCAAGAATGTCAGGGTTACGGCAGGATTGAAGTGCGCACCTGACTGCTGACCCCAGGGGGAGTAGATCAGGATGATGGCTGTTGACCCCATGACTAATCCCATGATGACCCGTCGAAGCAACGGATTCCCGATCATCTGCCTGACCGGCGAATCGGGATATTCCAGAAGGGTACCGAACATCCCCGCAGAAATCATGAAGAGACCGAGGAGCGAAGCCTCCATAAGGTATTCCGGCCAGTGCTCCCGGAGCGCCTGGATCATCTGAGACAACCTCCTTTGAGAAACAAACGTTTTCTTACCACGAAGAACGCGGAGAAAAATAAAATTAAAAAAATAAAAATTATAAGGTAGGTTTTCTCTGCGCCCTCTGTGGTTCAGCTCTCTTATTTTCTCTCCGTCTCTCCAGTCTTTTCATGCCGCCGTTTCAGAAGGTTCGCCACGAGGGCCGTCCACCCTGTCTGGTGCGAGGCTCCCAGCCCCTGTCCTGTCTCTCCATGGAAATATTCATGGAAGAGGAGCAGGTCCTTCCAGTTGGGATCACTCTGGAACGGGCTCTGCTCAGGAAAGGCAGGCCGCACTCCACCGCCGTTTCTGCGGAAGATGTTCACCAAACGCTCTGCGATTTCGTCCGCAGCCTCTTTCAGGGTTATCTCCTGTCCTCCTCTGAAGGGCGCAGGCACTTTAAAGTTCTCCCCGAGGTAACGGTGGAACCGGTCGAGGGACTGAACGAGCAGAAAGTTGAGAGGAAACCAGACCGGTCCGCGCCAATTGGAATTTCCTCCGAAGAGTCCTGACATGGACTCACCCGGTTCATAGGCGATCATCGTCATCCCGAGGCCGGGGACTGTTCCCAGGTCCCGCCTCATAGCGTGGATGCGGCTCACGCTCCTCACCCCGTGGGGAGAGAGGAACTCATCCTCATGGAGCACGCGGCTGAGAATTGCAGGGAGGTTCGTCGGCTGCACAATGGTGAAGAGGTGTTCCCCCCTAAAATTCTCGGTGTGAGGGCATGCGCAGATGATGTGGCCATCATATTTGCCTCCAGCATGACCCTTAAGGAAATCCTGGTAGCGCGGTACTTTCTCGAACTTCTCCGGTCCCACAACCTCGCACCCGAAGAGCGGTATGAGCCCGACCCAGGAATAGACAGGCAGGGGGAAATTCCCCTGCGGCCCGGAAACGACGTCCTTGAAGAATTTGTCTTCATAGTCCCAGAGAGAAACCCCTGTCTCGGTATAGCCGTGAACAGCATCGGCCATGGCGAAGAACTGGTTGTGCAGTTGAATGGCCATCTCTTCGTACTCAGGGTCGACGGCAGCGAGCTCGAGGGCCATGACCGTCATGTTCAGGATGAACATAGCCACCCATCCTGTTGCATCAGCCTGCTTAAGGCTGAATCCGGGAGGGAGAGGCTGGGAGCGGTCATAGACCGAGATGTTGTCGAGCCCGAGAAACCCGCCTCCGAAGACATTCCTGCCTTCAGGATCTTTCCTGTTGAGCCACCATCCGTAATTGAGGATGAGTTTGTTGAACACCCGTCTCAGGAAAGCGAGATCACCCTTTCCCCTCTGCTTCTGTTCGGTCCGGAAGCACTCGAGGGCAGCCCAGGCATGGACAGGGGGGTTGACGTCTTCAAAAGTCCATTCATAGGCAGGGATCTGGCCGTTGGGATGGAGGTACCGCTCGTTCAGGAGAAGCTCGATCTGCTGCTTTGCCAGATCAATGTCAAAGAGCGAGATGGCAACGCAGTGGAAGGCGAGGTCCCACGCGGCAAACCATGGATACTCCCATGCATCGGGCATGGATATGACGTCAGCCGCCTTGAGGTGGCGCCAGAGGTGATTTCTCCCCCACTTGCGCTCAGCAGGAGGCGTCAGTGCATCCCCGTCGATCCAGTGAGCTATTTCGTAATGGAAAAACTGCTGGGTCCAGAGGAGACCAGCAATGGTCTGGCGGAGAATTGAGGCATCATCTCCGGAGACTCTGGGAAGAATCTCCCGGTAGAACTCGTCTGCTTCAGCCCTCCGGGCTTCAAGAACCTGATCAAATTTCCTGAATGATTCCTCTGTCTTTTTCGCGAGAGATTCGAGGTCAAAAAGGCCGGACATTGCCTGGCGGAGCATCGAAGCTCCTTCCCGTGTGCCATGATGGATTTCCCGTCCGGGATTGCCCCCTCTTGTTTGTTGCCGGGATTCTTTCTCTTTTTCCGAGGTGAGCATGAGATCGATGGTCGCGGAAGACCCTCCGGCTACATCGAGCCGGTACCAGGCAGCACATTTTGTTCCCGCCATTTCAGGGTTGACTGCCGATTCTTCATCATGAATGACGCGCCGGTGGAATGAATCCTTTACGAAAGGTGATGAATTTGGAAGTCCCCAGAGCCGTTCGGCATTGGTCTCGTTCTCCGTAAAGAGCAGATCAGCGTCCTCTGCTCCATAGAGGTGATAGACACCGAGTTCAGGGTGTTCTGCATGAACAGCCCACACAGGGCCTTTCTCCATGTCAAAAGCGAAGATACCCGGCTTTTTCCTTCCGTCTCCTCCCCAAGACCAGGTGTTCCGGAACCAGAGCGAGGGAAGGAGATGGAGGGTCGCCGCCTCAGGTCCCCGGTTGTAAGCAACGATCCGGATGAGCACGGTCTCAGGAGAGGATTTGGCATACACGATTTCAATGTCCCAGTAACGGTTCTCATTGAAGATACCGGTATCGAGGAGGCTGAAGGGAGGATCGATACGGGAACGCCGCCTGTTCTCCTCCACAAGCCATGCATAGGGATACTCCGCCTGGGGGTATTTATAGAGATAGCGAAGATAACTGTGGCTCGGGGCTGCGTCGAGGTAAAAATAGTATTCTTTGACGTCCTCACCGTGGTTGCCCTGATTGCCAGTCAGGCCGAAGGCGCGCTCTTTGAGAATTGGGTCGCGGCCGTTCCAGAGGGAAATCGCGAAACAGAGCCGCTGTTTCTCGTCGCAGATCCCGCCCAGACCGTCCTCGTTCCACCGGTACGCGCGGGAACGGGCCTGGTCATGATCAAAGAATTCCCATGCTGTGCCCCCGGAGC
>JBLNHB010000137.1:0-4962 GCA_050268805.1 bacterium
CCGGCATTGATCTGGCCCATGAATATGCCGTGAAGGGGTACAGGATGTTTGCCACGGGTGAGATGGGGATTGCGAATACAACACCCTCATCGGCCATCGCCGCTGTCATGACCGGGAAACCGGTCGCCGAGGTGACCGGGAGAGGAACGGGCATAGACGATGAGTCCCTCATCAGGAAAATAGCGGTCATCGAAAAGGCGATCTCCGCCAACAGGCCCGATCCGAATGATCCCATTGATGTCCTCGCAAAAGTCGGAGGGGCCGAGATCGGCGGGATCGCCGGGCTCTGCATCGGCGCCGCTGAGGAAGGAATACCGGTTGTCGTTGACGGGTTCATATCCACCGCCGGTGCGCTCATCGCCTATTCATTGAATCGAAAGATCGTTGATTATCTGTTTGCGGCGCATAATTCCGTTGAGAGGGGACATAGGGCGATACTCGATGCCATGGGATTGCAGCCGGTTCTCGATCTCGGACTGAGACTCGGAGAGGGAACTGGGGCTGCGCTTGCGATGACGGTCATCGACGCAGGGCTCAAAATATACCGGGAAATGGCGACGTTTCAGGATGCCGGGATTTCGGAGAAACAGTAGGACCGTTCATCAGATATGCCTGAAGGAAGAATCGTGGTTGATGCGTATGCGGGATACCGCGGCGAGGAGAGTCCCCGGTCTTTTCTCCTCGACAGGGAGCGGATAGAGGTCCGCGAAATCCTCTCCCAATGGATTGAAGAAGACAAGAAGGGGTCGCGGAAACGGTTCTTCAGGGTCAAAGGAAGCAACAAGAACACCTATCTGCTCTTTTACGATGAGAATGAAATGATCTGGTATGTGCGAACATAAATGAGTGATTTGAAATTTCAAATTTCAAATTTGAGGTGAAGGAGAGTGTATGACGTATGAACGGTTCGAGGATTTGCCGGTTTGGAAAGCTGCCGTTCAATTGGCAGAGAAGATATACTCCTTGACAGAAAAAGAGCCGTTCAAGAAAGAATATAGCCTGAAGGATCAGATCGAAAGGGCCGCCCTGTCTGTATCAAACAACATCGCCGAAGGCTTTGAGCGGGGGACGACCCAGGAACTTCTTACCTTCCTTTATATAGCTCGGGGTTCTGCCGGGGAGGTGAAATCCTGTAATGACTCATTGAGATGACTAAAATCTATGTCATAGGAATCGGGTTCAGGCCGCTCGATACGAGGGCGCGAGAAGCGGTTCTCAATTCAGAGGTCCTCCTCTCCTCGGACAGGCTCTATCATGTATTCGAAGGGTATGCGGAGTTTGAGAATGTAAAGGGCAGAATCAAAGTGCTCGACACCGTTGATGAGACGATCGATTTCATCAAGTCTTTTATTGCCCACCCCCAACCCCCAATCCCCGACTCCCGCCTTATTACTCTTCTCGCTGCCGGTGACCCGATGTTTTTCGGGATCGGGAGAAGAGCCGTCAGGGAGTTCGGGCCTGAAATGGTTGAGATTCTTCCCGATCTCTCGAGCGTGCAGGTTGCATTCTCGCGAATAAAAGAGCCCTGGGACAATGCATTTCTTATGAGTCTGCATCAGGGTCCCGATCCCCGGAAGAGGAGAACGATGGAATATGAGCTGAAGGATATTCCCGGGCTCATTCAGGAGCATGAAAAGATTGCCGTCCTGACCGACAAAGAAAACAACCCCATGGCTATTGCCGGATGGATTCTCACATCTTCGGGACATCCGAACATTCGAACTTCCAGACTGGTGTTCCACGTCTGCGAAAAACTCGGGTATCCTGACGAGCGGGTAGTAACAGGAACTGCTCAGGAAATTGCGGGCATGTCGTTCTCTGATCCCAATGTCGTTATCATAATAAGGAGGGAGCAATGAGCATAAAACCGCTGCGGATAGCTCTCGCTTTCCAGTTTCTCACGATTCTGCCGGTGCCCTACGGAAGACCGGATTCGATGGATGAAAAAGATATCGGGGGAAGCTCCGCCTATTTCCCTCTCGTCGGACTTGTACAGGGAATGCTGGTTTCTCTTTTGTATGTGCTGGTAGTGAATATATTCCCCCTTGATGTTACCGCCGGTCTGCTCATCGCTCTCCTCACGGTCAGTAACGGCGGTTTCCATCTCGATGGTCTCTCAGATACGTTCGATGCGCTCGCATCGAGGAAAAACAGGGAGCGGCGACTCGAGATCATGAAGGACAGCACCACTGGTCCGATCGGGGTTGTGTCGATTGTCCTCGTCCTCCTTCTCAAGTATCTCAGCCTGAAGAATATCCTCGCCGCTTCGGAAAGCTGGGCATTCACCGCGCTCATCCTCTTTCCCGTTGTCGGACGCTGGGCGATGGTGCCCGCACTGTATCACGGGATGAGCGCCCGCCAGGACGGGCTCGGGAAGGTGTTCCTTGAAAATACCGGGAAGCCGGAACTCCTTATCGCCTCTGCTTCAGCATTCATCATAGCTCTCCTCGCGGTCCTGTCCGGTTCTCACCGCGCATTCAACCCGTTCCTCGTTGTTAAAATTGTAGTACTGCTTTCCCTTGTCTATGCCCTCAGCTTCGGTCTGGTAAAATACTTTGAGAGAGCATTCGGAGGGATGACCGGCGACAACCTCGGCGCGACCAGCGAGATCACCGAAGTCCTCTGGTTGCTGGTCTTTCTGATTTATTTCAGATGATATTGAACGGAAAGGGACTGCGATGATTACGACTGTCTACCTCATCCGCCACGGGAAGACCGTGGGCGGAGAAGAGAAGCGATATAAGGGCCACCTCGACGTACCGCTCTCTGAGGAGGGGATCGAACAGGCCAGGAGACTCGCGGACTATCTCGGTCAGAAGAACAATCCAGGTGACACGGGTGCAAACCTGGGCGCTGTCTACTGTTCGGATCTCGTAAGAGCGGTCAAGAGCGCTGAAATCATCGCCAGGCCTTTCGGGGTAACCCCGGTAAGGGTGCTCCAACTCAGGGAGCGGAACTTCGGCCGCTGGGAAGGGATGTCTTTTACCGAGATTCGGGAGCAATTCCCCGTGGAATTCGATGCCTGGGCCAATGATCCGGTTCGATACAGTCCCATGGGCGGGGAAAGCACGGAAACGGTCAGGGACAGGGTCGTACCCGTTTTCTCGGAGGTTGTGAAGAAACATGCCGGTCAAGCGGTAGCCATTGTATCCCACGGAGGCATCACGCGGATCATTCTCTGCGAGGTGCTCGGCATCCCGTTGAGAAACATTTTCCGGATCGAGCAGAACTTCGGATGCCTCAACAGGATCGAATATCATGATGACCTGCCGGTCGTGAAAGCGTTGAACTATACGGTTTGAGGGATCCATTCTTGACAACATTCGACCGATTCATTCAGAATAAGAGCCGAAAGGGGAGTAGCTGATCAGTGGCTATCGTCAGCACGTCTGCAGAGAGCAGACCGGTACCACTGGTTAGGGCAACCTAACAAGCAAGACCTTTACCGAGCGCAGAAAGAGATCCGCGCGGTAGAGGTTTTTTATTCAAGATTTCGAGGAGGTCAGAAATGAACGGTTTAAAGACAATGGTATTGATGGTGACCCTGACGCTCATGCTCGTGGCTGTCGGCGCCCTTCTGGGCGGCAGATCAGGGATGACCATTGCACTGATCATGGCATTCGCCATGAACTTCATCTCCTATTGGTTCAGCGACAAGATCGTCCTGAAGATGTACAGGGCGCAGGAAGTTACGGAAGCGCAAGCGCCCGAGCTGTACAACAGCATACGGCGCCTTACCCAGAAGGCAGGACTCCCCATGCCCAGGGTGTACATCATTGACCAGGACCAGCCGAACGCCTTTGCTACGGGAAGGAACCCGCAGCACGGGGCAGTTGCCGTCACCACGGGCATCATGAGAATCCTCACGCGGGAGGAGCTTGAGGGAGTGATCGCTCATGAGCTTTCCCATATCAGGCATCGCGACATTCTCGTGGGGACGATCGCCGCGACGATCGCCGGGGCGATCAGCTATCTCGCCCAGATGGCCCAATGGGCGATGATCTTCGGCGGGAGGCATGACGACGAGGAAGGCGGAAATCCGTTTGCCGCGATTATCATGATGATCGTGGGACCGATAGCGGCCATGCTCATCCAGATGGCAATATCCCGTTCGCGAGAGTATGGTGCTGACCGGGGGGGCGCCGATTTGGCCGGCAATCCTCTCTATCTGGCGAATGCGCTCAAGAAACTGCATATCGGATCACAGCGGATTCCCATGAATGCTAATCCCGCGACCTCTCACATGTTCATCGTGAATCCTCTGAGCGGCGGGGGGATGCTGAAACTCTTCAGCACACATCCTCCCATCGAGGAAAGGATCGCGCGGCTCGAGGAGATGGCGCGCGGCAGGTAGGCACCGGGAGCGCAGACCCGCTCCCCTTCCCCTCCTTTCAGGGGAGTGACAGTCTAGGATTATACGCCCTGCGCTCTTGGGTCGTTTCTTAACTTTTTATTCATTGCTATTCGTACCTGCATTCCGATTGAAGGGAGGTCATGGAGAGAAAGATCCAAAAAATTCTGATCGCGAACCGCGGTGTCCCTGCGGTGAGAGTCATGCATACCTGCAGGGACCGGAAGATCCCCACGACCGCTGTCTACAGCACACCCGACCGTCTCGCCCACCATGTTTTTATGGCCGATACGGCAGTCCACATCGGCGAGGCCCCTCCCGCTGAGTCATATCTCAATATGGACAAGATGATCGACGCGGCGCTCAGGAGCAGGTCCGACGCGATCCACCCCGGATGGGGGTTCCTCGCTGAAAATGAGGCATTCGCCCGGAAAGTCATCGATGCAGGACTCCTCTGGATCGGTCCCCGGCCTGAAGTTATCAGAGCAATGGGCGACAAGATCAGGGCCAAGGACCTTGCCCGCAAAGCACATGTTCCGACCATACCGGGCATCAGCAATGTGAAGGACGCCGAACAGATCAAACAGTGGATGAAGGGTGAGAATATCCGG
>JBLNHB010000138.1:0-3314 GCA_050268805.1 bacterium
GCGTGGGGATCGCCCCTGAAATCCTGAACAAGATCTTCGACCCATTTTTCACGACCAAAGAAGAGGGGAAAGGGACGGGGCTCGGTCTCGCAACGGTCTATGGCATCGTGAAGGACCATCGCGGATACATCACCGTCGAGAGCGCAGTCGGGAAAGGCACGACGTTCCACATTTACATCCCCGCGAAACCTGCTGTTCAGAGGCAGGTTGAAGAAAAAAGCACGGCGCGCCTTTTCGGCGACGAGAGCATTCTTATCATCGAAGACGAGCGGGAGATCCTCGACCTGTCAAAGCACATACTCGACAAGCATGGGTATAATGTGATTGCGACCACCGACCCGCGGAACGGGGTGAAGATCTATGAGACCATGCATGAGCGGATTGATCTGACCATCACGGACATGATCATGCCCGACATGAACGGCAAACAGGTCATCGAGGCGATCAGGACGGTTGATAAGGGTGCAAAGATCATGGTCATCAGCGGCCAGGCAGACCAGATATCCGAGACCAAGGTGAAGATCGACGGTTTCCTGAGAAAACCCTTTGACAGCACCCAGATTCTCGAATCAGTGCGACGGGTCCTCGATACAAATAATCATCACAAAGCAAACAGGTTTGCCCGGTAATACGGATTCACACACCTGTGCTGCACATCCCCGTCAGATAAACCGTTAACTTTTTTCTCAAATAAAGCCGATTTATTAGGTACCGATGTCCAGAGAAGAATATATTCAATCGAATATTGACATCCTCCTCAAGCGGTGGTCGGATACCGCGCTCTTAGGGGGGACGTTTCTGGTCCTCAGCCTTAGTCTCCTCGACTATTTTGTTGCGTCTTCTCATTTTAAGACCTTTTTCCTCTATCGGATCGTGACGGCTCTATTCCTCTTTCTTCTTTTCCTGGTCAACAAATATAGGATTCACCGGTCGATTCACCATACCAATGTCATTGCCGCTTCAGCAGCAGTCTCGATCATGGTCGCCCTCATGATCGCGCAGTTCGGCGGCCATCAATCCATATACTTCGCCGGCATCATCCTCTGCATCATCACAATTATTGGTTTTATACCCTTCACCGTACGATTAAGTCTGCTCGCCTCGGCTCTGATGTACGGCATCTATCTCGTCCCTATCCTGGTCTATGATACGATTTCAAACAGGGCCTTCTTTATCAATGCGAATGTTTTTATCCTGTCGATCATTGTCTGCCTAATACTTTTCCGTTTTCTCCTCTACCGGAGGATGGTCAGCGAGCTGGGCCTCCAGTACGACCTCTCGGAAAAGAAAAAACTGCTCGAGGGGTACTCACAACAGCTCGAAGAGCTTGTTGCGGAAAGGACAAAGAAGCTCGAGACATCCGAGCAGTGGCACCGGACCATTTTCGAGAACGCGAACGACGGCATCGTCATCTTGAATACGGACGGCGTTGTCGACGATGTGAACAAGAGATTTGTCGAGTTCTATGGGTATGAGAGGGATGCCATACAAGGCAATCACTTTGCCCTCATCGAAACATCCCGTTCCCAGAAAGACATCAATGCCATGATCAAAAACCTCCTCAGGGGTGAGACGTCCATGTATGAATCAATCCACCGGAAAAAAGACGGCGGCAAGATCAGCGTGGAGATCAGCGCCAAGGCGATCACCATCAATGAGGCCAACTATATCCAGCTCCTCATCAGGGACATCACCGAAAAGAAAAAACTCCAGGCCCAGCTCTGCCACTCCCAGAAGATGGAGTCGATCGGAACTCTTACCGGCGGGATCGCCCATGATTTCAACAATGCCCTTGCTGCGATCCTCGGGTACTCCGACCTCATCAAGATAGAGTGGGACACCAATCCCGAGCTCACGCCTGAGAGGAATGAGATCATCGGAAATGCCGCGCGGAAGGCGATGAAGATGGTCTCAAAGCTCCTGAGCTTCTCGCGGAAAGGACCGGTGGAGAAAGCTCCGCTCAATTTCAACGAGACCGTGGCTGACACCCTTAAGATGCTCCGCCGCATCATAGACCGTGCGGTTGAGATCGACGAGAAGCTCGACGAAACAATTCCGGTCATCGTGGCGGACCCGAACCAGATGGAGCAGGTCATCATGAACCTTGTGGTGAACGCCAAGGATGCCATGCCTGAGGGAGGGACACTGACCATTCAGACAGAGCTCACGAGACTCGAGAAGAATTCGCACGATATCGGCACAGATATAGAGCCCGGGAATTACATCCACTTCAGCGTGTCCGATACCGGTGTGGGGATCCATCCTCAGGACATGCACAAGATTTTTGACCCTTTCTTCACGACTAAGGGAAAAGGCAAGGGCACCGGCCTCGGTCTCGCAACAGTCTACGGCATCGTGAAGGACCACGACGGATATATCACGGTCGAGAGCGAAGTCGGGAAAGGCTCAGCTTTTCACATTTATCTCCCGGCAACGCCCGCAGTCGAACAGAAACCCGTGGAAACAACCGCTCTTCCCCTGCATGGCGATGAGAGTATTCTCCTCATCGAAGATGAACGCGACATCCTTGACCTGGCCAAACAGATACTCGACAAGCATGGATACAACGTCATCGCGACCACCGAGCCGCTGAACGGAGTGAAGATTTACGAGACCATGCACCGCCGGATCGACCTGCTCATCACAGACATGATCATGCCGGACATGAACGGCAAGCAGGTGATCGAGGCGATAAGGACGATTGACCGGGATGCCAGGGTCCTGGTCATCAGCGGCTATGCCGACCAGATCCTTGAGGGAACCAGACTGAGGATCGACGGCTTTCTCAAGAAGCCCTTTGACAGCGTTCAGTTTCTCCAATCGGTGAGACGCATTCTTGACAGAAAAGGCGCAAAGCTAAAGAACTGACTCTATGCCCGACAGGGGCACAACCCCTTCTCTCAGCAGGCGCACCTTCCCGGCCCGAACCTCAAGAATAGTCGAAGGTGTCTCCGCCGTGCTCTCTCCGCCGTCGATGAGGAAATCGATCCCCTCCGGGAAATACTGAATCACTTCACGGCCGCTCTTGGCAGGATGCATCTCCGTCCTGTTCGCGCTCGTCGCGGTTATGGGTATCCGGATGCGCTCAGCAAGATCGAGAGCAAATGACCGCCCCGGCATCCTCACCGCGACCGTGCTCCTTTCATCAACAATATACCGGGAAAGCCCTTCCCGCGCTTTGAACACAATCGTGAGGGGTCCGGGCCAGAAGGCATCCATGATTTTCTCTTCAAGCGGACCGATTTCAGAGACAACCAGCGATAACAAAGCACGATCCCCGATTATCAAGGGGAAGGGTTTCGATGCGTGCCTGC
>JBLNHB010000139.1:0-2618 GCA_050268805.1 bacterium
GGTCATGGCCTTGAAGCATAAAATTCTGCCGCCCTCGGGAAATTGCAGGAAACCCAGTCCGGAGTTCGGCAGACCCATGGGGAGGTTGCGCCCGACGACCCGAGGAGTGGTGTGGCAGCAGAAAAGCTATCCGCGCCGAGCTTCCGTGAGTGCAATGGGTTTTGGGGGTGCCAATTCCCATATTGCGCTTGAGGAGGCAAACCCTCATGATGCTCCTCCCCAGGAGGATCTCGCGATCCTGGGGAGTAACCAGGAGACTGAGCTTGTCCTGATCTCCGCACAAACGGCCGATCATCTCGCGAGAAAGGTCGAGCATCTCTTTTCGATCGCGGAACGTATCTGCCGCGCTGAACTGACGGACCTCTCGGCAGCACTCGCAAAAGAACCGCTGAAAGGCGATATCCGGCTTGCCATTGTTACGGATGACCCGAGGAAACTGGCTGCCTCATTGAAAGCGTTCAGCGCAAAGCTTTCCGAAGGGGCCTCTCCCAATGATCTCGATGACCCTGATGCGGGAATATTCGCCGGGAAGGCAAAGAAACATCCCACCCTCGTCGGTTTGTTCCCGGGACAGGGTTCGCAGATCGTGAATATGGGTGAATATCTTCTCCAGCGCTACCCCTTTGTGGTCAACCTCTATGAGAGGGCCGATAAAGCCCTTACCGATATCATCCCGGAGGGGATCAAGGCCCACATACTGCTGAATCCCTACGCCTATGCAGAAACGATCCAGAAATCATTTGAACGAAATCTCCAGGACACACGTATTACACAGCCTACGGTCGTCCTCTCCTCAATTGCGACACTCAACGTTCTTGGATTTCTGGGCCTGAAACCGGACGCGGTCATCGGTCACAGTCTGGGGGAGATCTCGGCTTATCACGCCGCTGGTGTTTGTAGCGACATTGCGGCGCTCCGCATTGCGGCTGCACGCGGAAGGGCCATGGCGTCCCTGACCCTCAAGGACTCCGGCGGCATGGCGGCTGTCGGCGCAGCGCCCGACGTTGTCGAGCGGCTCATTGCTCCTTTCGAGAAAAAGCTCATCATCTCCAATTACAATTCTCCCCGGCAGACTGTGGTGTCAGGTGAATCGGATGCGATTGACAAGATCGTTGAGCTCTGCAGGAGCCAGGGGATACGCTCTCAGAGACTCCCCGTCTCCCATGCGTTCCATTCCCACCTCGTTGCCCCTGCCGCGAAGGCGCTCCGTACATTCCTCGAAGGATTGGAATTCCGGAATCCTTCGTCTGCGATGATCTCAACGATATCGGCGCAGCAGGTGAAGAAAGGGAGCGAAGTACCCGAACTCCTGATTGAACAGATCAGTAAGCCCGTCCGTTTCGTCGATGCAGTCGAACGGGCCGCCGAGCGGAAACCCGACCTGTGGGTTGAGATCGGTCCGGGCGGCGTTCTTACGGCGCTTGTACGGTCCATCCTCGGGAACGGCAAGGCCCTGTGCTTTCCGACGAATGTCAATGATGAGGACAGCTCGCTCTTGCTCAACAACGTCCTTGCCAAGGCATTTGTCCTCGGCTTTCCTGTTGCGCGGGAACGGCTTTTTGCGCACCGCTATCACCGGCCCTTTTCCCTGGATTCCTACCATCCCCAATTCATTGTGAATCCCTGTGAACGGCCCGTTCCGGCGATTGACGGACGGTCCACAACATCCGACATCGTTCCAGCGACACTCATGCCCGGGGAAGCGGATGGTGCAGCACTCGAGCACTACCTTGCCTCCCGGGGTCAGTTCTTGAGGGATTTTATCACTCTGGACTTCAGGCATTTTCAGGAAAAGGCGCAGACAGGAGGCTCAGAGGCCGCACCGGCTCCTGACAAAACCCGTGAGAAACCGATCGCGCAGGAGCAGGGAGTCTCTGCTGACCCGGAAACCGTTCTCAGGTTTGCCATAGACTGGATTTCGGGGCGCACGGGATTCCCCGTTTCATCCATTTCAGCGGACATGAAACTCAGGGAAGACCTGAACCTCGATTCGATCAAGGCAGGCGAACTCGCAATCAGTCTCAGCAGAAAATTCGGGGGAGTGTTCAGGAAAGATCCATCAACGCTTGCGAACGCAACGGTGTCAGCCCTGGTAGAAGCTCTCGAAATCAAGTCGTTCACAGAGAAGAGACGTACCAGGGCGGATGTCGCCCCTGTCCATGTTACTACCAGCTACCATGATTTACCTGACCGGATCCGCACGTTCAGTGTGGTCCCCTTTCCAATCCCCCTGGAGCGCGAAAAGAACCTTCCCCTGCCGGCCGGCAGCCGGGTGATCATTATGAACGATTCCGATGCTGCAAAGGGTGAAGCGATCGCCAGAGAGTTCCAGGCGCGTGGCCATACAGTAACGATCCTTGACGGCTCCGTACCGCTTTCAGACGGTGAGATGGTGCAGCGTGCAACTGCAATTATTTATATCCTCAAAGCCGAGGAGAAAACATTCTTTACCCGCACGCCTGCAGAATTCATAGATCGTGTGGAGGGGTTTGGAACCAGACTGTTCCAACTCTTCCATGATATGGTCCGGAGCGGAGAATCGGCCGATACGGGGTTCCGAGCTTTGGTGCTCAGGCCTTGCCCCGTTCGTTCAGACAAAGGGATCGACATTGACGGCA
>JBLNHB010000140.1:0-7251 GCA_050268805.1 bacterium
TCCGGGCTTGTCCGAAAGGGGTACGCCCCAAAACTTCTCGAACTTTTCCTTATTCGCGGGGATGTGAACTTTCTGGTAGCCTGGGTAGACGTCGGGCAGTCCGCCCATGTCACAGGCGCCCTGGACATTGTTCTGCCCCCTCAGGGGATTGACACCGCTGCCGGGTTTTCCGATCTGGCCGCAGAGCAGGGCGAGATTTGAGATCGCCTTCACATTGTCGGTGCCTTTCGAGTGCTGGGTGATTCCCATGCAGTAGAGAATGGCCGCGTTCTTGGCCGAGCCGTAGAGGCGGGCTGCTGTCATGAGGTCCGCTTTCGGGACCCCGGTGAGTTTCTCGACATATTCCGGAGTATACTTCTCCACTGTCTTACTGAATTCATCGAAGTTCTCGGTGTTCCTTTCGATGTAGTCCTTATTGTGGAGCCCTTCTCTGATAATGATATGTGCCAGACCGTTCAGGATTGCCAGATCATATCCGGGCGGTGGTGAGAGCCAGAGCACCGACTCCTCGACAAGGGCGGTGCGGCGAGGATCGATGACGATAATCTTCGCTCCCCGGTACCGGGCGGAGTTTCTCAGTCTCATGCCGATGACCGGATGGGTCTCGGTATTGTTGCTGCCGATGACGAGCATGACATCGGCTTCCTTGAGGTCGTCAATAGAATTGGTCATCGCCCCGGAGCCGAGCGTCGCGGCCAGACCGGCCACCGTGGAGGAATGTCAGAGACGGGCACAGTGGTCGATGTTGTTTGTGCCGATGACGGTGCGGATGAATTTCTGGAACACGTAATTATCTTCGTTGGTGCACTTCGCCGAGGTGAGGCCGGCAATGCTTTCGGAACCGTGTTTCTTTTTGATGTCCCCAAGTCTGGCGGCCACCATACTCAGGGCCTCTTCCCAGGACGCCTCCCGGAGAACTCCATTCTTCTTTATCATCGGAACAGTCAGCCGCTCCGGGCTGTTCACATAGTCGAAGCCGAAACGGCCTTTCACACAGAGAGACCCTTTATTGGTCCCGAAGAATTCATTTGTGGTGACCCGTATGACCTTGTCGCCGGAAACGTTCAGCTCGAGGCTGCACCCGACGCCGCAATAAGCGCAGACGGTTGGGACCTTCCTGACCGGGCCAGGTTTCCCGGCATTTAGCATGGCGGTATCCATGAGCGCTCCGACAGGGCAGACAGAGAGGCATTCGCCGCAGGATATGCAACGTTCAGGCGCCACGACATCCATCTTTGCATTGATCCCATTCCCTTTGAGATCAAGGACACTCCTTCCGACCACCTCCCTGCATGCTCTTACGCATCTGCTGCAGGAGATGCAGCGGTCGGGTCTGTAAACGATTGCCGGTGTAGCATAGGGTTTCTGCTCTCTCGGAGCGATAGGGATTTTATAAGCAGGCGCTTCTGCTCCGTATTCTTGTATCAATCCCTCGAGAAGGCATTTCCCGCCGATATCGCAGAGCTTGCAGTCCATGGGGTGGGTGAGGAGGATAAACTCCAGGATTTCCTTCCGCAGAGATCTTACCCCTGGAGTATTTGTTTTAATCGACATGCCTGCAGCAGCCTTTGTCGTACAGGCGGTCACCGGGTTCTCAAAGCCATCAACCTCGACAACGCAGAGACGGCATGAGCCAATGGGCAGAAGTTTCTCCATATGGCAGAGGGTGGGGATGTAGATGCGGTTCCTCCGAGCAGCCGAGAGGATGGTTTCTCCCTCCGAGGCTTCCATCGTCTTTCCATCAATGATAATCTCCATGCGGTTATCCTTCATGCTCTCTTTTTTGTATATGCGTGGGTGACGACCCGGTAGCATCGCAGACAGCGAGACGCCTCTGCGACCGCTTCCTGCCTCGTAAAACCAATGTCGACTTCCCTGAAGTCCTTTCTCCTCTCGAGGGGAGGCTCGTGCTTGACCGGCATCCTCTTGACTCCTCCTGGGATGCCGAGGTCTTCTTTCGGGTCGAAGACGGCGAGTTTGTTGAGAAGACGCTCATTGTTCTCTTCTTCAAAGGGTTCGAGCTTTCCCGTGGTCAGGAATCCGTCGATCTTCAGGGCGCTCAGTCTTCCATGGGCACAGGCGCGGATGAGGACGTCCGGTCCGGTAACGCAGTCACCAGCCGAGAAGACGCCGGAACGGTTCGTCATAAAATGCTCATTAATAATAATCGCTCCTTTCTTTGTCACATCAACACCGGGAAGGTTGCAGAAACAGGCATAATCGCCTTCCTGGCCGATTGCCGCAACGATCACGTCGGCGTCGATGATAAACTCGGAATTCGGCACCGGCACCGGTGATCTTCTGCCCGATGCATCGGGTGCGCCGAGCTCCATCTTGGAACATCCCAGACCAGTGACCTTGCCGTCCCGCGCGATGATCTTCAGGGGAGCGGTCAGGAAGTGGAACTGGACGCCCTCGGCCTCGGCATCCCGTATCTCGACCTGATCTGCGGGCATCTCTTTTCTCGACCGGCGGTAGACGAGATGGGATTCCTCGAAACCGACCCGGAACGCGGTGCGAACGCAATCGATTGCCACGTTGCCGCCGCCAACGACGACGATCTTCTTGCCTTTCGGGATTTCATTGAGGAGTCCGAGGTTGATGTTCCTCAGGAAATAGATCCCGGGAACAAAGCCATGATACCCTTTATCTTCTCCCTCGACGCCCATGCTCTTGTGGCAGTGGCAGCCCATGCCGATGAATATAGCCTTGAACCCTTCGGCTTCGAGGTCTTCGAGGGTGAAATGGGGTCCGAGGCCCCTGTTGTAGACAAACTTCACTCCCAGCTTCCCGATCTGAGAAACTTCGCGCCGCAATATCTCGCGGGGGAGACGGTAGTCGGGAATTCCGACCGCTGCCATGCCTCCCGGCTCGGGCAGCATCTCGAATACCGTCACCCCATACCCGCGCAGAGCGAGGAAACGCGCGCAGGTGAGTCCTGCCGGGCCGGCACCGACAACGGCCACGTTCATACCCTTCTGCGCTGTCGGTGTTTCTTTGGGTTCTTGTCCCCGCTCGATCTCGAAATCGGCGACAAACCTCTTGAGGTGCTTGATCTGTATCGGCTCGTCGATGAGCCCTCTCCTGCAGTTAAATTCGCAGGGCCTCACGCAGACACGGCCGACAACGCCGGGCAGGGGGAGCCTCTCTCGTATCACATCGAGGGATTTTTCGAATCTTCCAAACCGTATCTCTTCGACGTACTTCGGTATATCGAGGTGCATTGGGCATGCCTGCATGCAGGGAGCGGTGAGGATGGAGCGGTATTCATTTCCATTCGCGCTCTTTTTTCCCTCCTTGATCGCTTTGAGCAGGGCGTCCCTGAAATTCTCTATGATATGAATGAAAACAGGGGGAGAACTCTGTCCGACCTGGCACATTGAGGTCTTCGATATCGTCTCCGCGAGGTTCCGGATCGCATCCAGATCGTTTTCGCTTCCCTCTCCCCTTTTGATCTTCTCGAAGAGTTCGAGGATAACGCCTGTTCCAGCCCTGCAGGGAATGCACTGCCCGCACGAATAGCGCTGGATAGCTCTCGCGTACTCGCAGCAGAGCCCGATGAGATCGACCGCCTCGTCGAAGATCTGGATTCCACCCCAGCCGGCCACGGCAGCGAGTGGCTTCTTGTCGTACTGAAGCGGCTCTTGAACGTCGATTTGTTGATTGTTCCAGTAGCAATACACTTTGTCACAGCCTCTTGATGAGTCGGTATGGACGATTTCCGCCGCTTGCTGAGGTTATTAATATACACAGAACATTCTTTTTTTACAATATGGTTCTTCCGGCTTTTCTGCGGGTCAGCATGTTTCCTGCTCCGTCATTCCCGGCGTGACCCCGTATCAAGAACCGGGCAGGCTCTGAAATCCGGAACCTCCCCTTCAATTCTTCCCTTGCCAAGGGGGGCACAGAGGGGTGGATTCCCGCTTGAGGCATGCGGGAATGACGAAGGAGAAGAGCGTTTACGGAAAGACGGCGAGGGAGTCGAGGCCGGTCGTTTCGGGGAGACCCAGCATGATATTCATGTTGTGGATCGCCTGCCCCGCAGCGCCTTTGACGAGGTTGTCGATCGACGTGACGATGATAAGCGTATCCGTGCGGCTGTTGACCTTGATCCCGATCTCGCAGAAGTTCGTTCCCCGCACGTTCTTGATGTTCGGGAGAGCACCGTCATCGAGTACCTTGATAAAGGGTTCATCGGCGTATATCTTTCTGTAGAGCTTTAGCAGAGAAGATGTATCGGCTTTCTTTGAGAGCGTTCCATAGATCGTCGAGAGGATCCCTCTGTCCACAGGGAGGAGGTGGGGAGTGAAGTTTACGACGATTTCCTTCTTTGCGATACGTGAAAGCTCCTGCTCGATTTCGGGCGTATGGCGGTGCGTGGCTATGGAATACGCCTTGAAACCCTCATTGACTTCGCAATAGGAATAGGCGACCTCGGATTTTCTCCCGGCGCCGGAGGTGCCGGACTTCGAATCAATGACAATCCCCTCCGGGTGTATCAGGGAGCTTTTGAGGGCAGGATAAAGCCCGAGGACCGCTCCGGTCGGGTAGCATCCGGGATTGGCAACGAGGGATGCCTTTTTTATCGCTTTTCGGTGGAGCTCGGGCATGCCGTACACCGCTTTCTTGAGCGTGCTCTTATACTGATGCGGCACCTTGTACCACTGCTCGTACACCGAGGGGTCCGACAGCCGGAAGTCGGCGGAGAGATCGATGACCTTCTTTCCGTTCCTGTAAAAGAAATTCACCGCTTCCTGGGAAGCCGCGTGGGGAAGGGCGAGGAAAAAGATGTCGGCTTTCTTGAGGAGGTCTTCCTTGATGAGCGGCTCAAAGACCGTGTTCGCATACGGAGAGAGAGACGAAAAAAGATCCGTTACCTTCTTGCCTGATGACTGCTCGGACGTGACAGCAGTCACCTTCACATGGGGATGGCGCGTGAGGAGACGGAGAAGCTCTGCGCCGGCATAGCCGCTTCCGCCGCAGACCGCTGTTTTCAGCATAACGGGATTATCTCTTGGAGAACTGGAATCTCTTGCGTGCGCCCGCGAGACCGTACTTCTGCCGCTCTTTCTCTCTCGGGTCACGGGTAAGAAAACCCTCTTTCTTGAGCTTCGCCCGCAGGTCCGAATTCGCCTGAACAAGAGCGCGGGAAATCCCGAGCTTCACGGCTCCTGCCTGGCCGGAGAGTCCTCCTCCGTTGACGTTCACGCTGATGTCGACCTTTGAAGTCATTCCGCTCAGCTCGAGTGGCTGCCTGATGACCATTCTCAAGGTCTCCCGGGGGAAGTATTCATCCAGAGGTCTGTTGTTGACCTTGATGTCGCCTTTTCCGGGTTTGAGAATGACTCTCGCTACCGATGATTTTCTTCTTCCTGTTGCATTGTACATAATGATTGCCATGAATAACTCCTATTTTATATCGAGAACTTCGGGTTTCTGCGCTTCATGCGGATGCTCGGTGCCCTTGTAAACCTTGAGCTTCTTGAGCATCGCCTTGCCCAGTTTGGTCTTGGGCAGCATTCCCTGAACAGCGCCGGTAATGAGCATCTCGGGCTTCCTCCCGATCCGTTTCTTCGCGGTCTCTGCCTTCAGGCTTCCGGTATATCCGGTGTGATGGTAGTATATCTTGTCCTCGAGCTTGTTTCCGGTGAGTTTGACCTTTTCCGCATTGACGACGACGATGAAATCTCCAGTATCCACATTCGGCGTGAACTGGGCTTTATGTTTTCCCCGGAGGTAAGCCGCGATCTTTGAGGCGAGCCTCCCGAGCACCTTGTCCGAGGCATCGACCACATACCATTTCCTCTCAAATTCGTCTTTCTTCGCAAAATGAGTCTTCATCTCCCGTACCTTCCTCTGCGTGTTTATAAAGTCTACTAAAATAATAAAAAAGAGGCTAAATTGTCAACAAATTTTTCAGGGCGGCAAAACTCTTTAGGACCTCTGCCTTAGAGTGAGCCTCTATGGTTCGTACTATATCATCCCTGTCTTTGAGCAGGTCAAAGAGAAGCCCGAAATTGAAGGTGCCGCTTCCAGGGGAGAGATGGGCGTCCCGTGTTTTGTCGTTGTCATGAATGTGGAGGGCCGTAATGTGCCGGCCTGTCTGCCGTATCCATTCTTCGAGCGGCACTCTTGAAAAGAGATTGAAATGACCGGTATCAAAACAGAGGCCGAAGAACGGTGAGCCGACCTTTTCTACGAGCATTCTCAGGTTGTCCGGCGAGTCCTCGAAGATGTTCTCGATGGCGACCTTCGTATTCATCTTTAGTGCCCGTTCCACTATATCATGCCAGGTCATCAGACTCTTTTCGAGCCATAGATCGATATCAAGGGCATATTTCCATTTTTCATAGCCTGAATGAAAGACAACGACCTTTGGTTTCAGGACTGAGGCGATATCCATGACCTGGTTGAACCGCTCCATGGTTATTTCCCGGGCTTTGCTGTCCACAGCCCCGGGAGAGAGGTCCATAAAGGGCGCGTGGATCGAGAGGGAAGGGGCATATTCGAGACGCGAAAGGAGTTTTTCGGTGTCTCCAACGCCAATTCGGTCGAGCGTCTCAGAGCCGAAATAGATCTCAAGGTTGATCTTATGCTCGTTGATGAACGACAGGTTCTCCCCTATCTTGTCATAGGGGACATGGATATGCGGACTGATCACTGCGCAGGGACCGGCTCGGACTTTTTCCCGCTGTCTTCGCTTTTGGCTGATTCGGTCTTTGTCTCCTGCTTTGTATCCTTTTTCTCGTCTTTCTTGTCTTCTTTTTTGCCCTTTGCAGAGTAGTCAGTGGCGTACCAGCCTGACCCTTTGAGGACAAAGGACGTATTGGATATCATCTTTTTCATCTCCCCGCCGCACGCTGGGCAAATAGACAACGGCTTATCAGAGAACTTCTGTATGATCTCATGTTCTTTCTTGCATTTCAGACATTGGTATTCGTATATGGGCATCTCGCGCAACCTCCACAATGCATTTTCATTCAATGATTACTATAAAAAATCGGGAGAGGGAGGGTCAATCAGATGGAGAGGGGTATTCTCAAAAGAGGGCGTGCTCTTCAACGAACACGCCCTCTCAATGGGATAAGGTTTGTTTAAAGCTTTTCTACCACTTTCCGGTAATCGGCTTGACTCCTGGAATCCCAAAATCATAGTACAGGGCATCAATCAGTGTTCCATCCCATGTTCCGTCGTTGTCCATGTCCAGATACCAGGTACCGTTGTAGTAGATGCCGATCCTTGTAGTACCTG
>JBLNHB010000141.1:0-3288 GCA_050268805.1 bacterium
AACTCCACTATTCTTACTCCTGAAAATATATTCATGCTGGAGAGGGGCAGTGCGAATCGAACACACCACGGCTCTTCGTCCACGCCATGACCCCGGTTTTGCAGACCGGGTGGGACACCAGGCCCCTGCCCCTCAAAATACCCGTAACAATTACCCGGACGGACTACCGGGAACCGAATCACCCAGGCGTTAACGATAACATAAAATAGAGATAATCGATAAATCAAATATATTATTCCTATATACTCCAGCGCACGCATAGCTTTTTCTTATCACCGTGCGCATGCTCCCTCCCCCCTGAAGAAACAGACGCCGGGAATGCCATGGCACCTGGTCACATTCATTTCGATCCGGGGCTGTGATAATATAGGTACGAAAATATCAGCGGGAGGGATACCATGGGCTTCAACAATGCCGAGGAATGCTGGAAAATCCTCCTCAGAGAGCAGCGACCCGATCTGCTCCGGGAGATAGAACATTTTGCCCGCGAAAACCATGCTCCCGCGCCGGTAGAGTTCGGCACCTCCGGATGGCGGGGGGAGATCGGCAGTGACTTCACCTTTCACAACCTTCGCATCGTTACCCATGCGGTGGTCCATACCCTGAAGCAGCAAGAGCCGGCACTCAGGAATGCACTCGGGACAAAGGACTTCGATGAGGTGAGGAGAAGAGGAGTTGTTGTGGGCCATGACAACCGGTTTCTTGGTCCTGAGTTCGCGCGCGAAGTCATGGGCATGCTCTCGGCAGAAAGGATAAAAGTGTATTACTGCGGCGAGACATCGACTCCCCAGATATCAGCGGCTATCGAGATACTCGGGGCTGCCTGCGCGATCAACCTCACCCCTTCGCACAATCCGGCGAACTATGCAGGGTTCAAATTCAATCCCGCGGACGGCGGCCCTGCCGGGGAAGAGATTACCGGCATCATCCAGGATGTGGCGAACAGGCTCATGCGTGAACAGGCCGACATCCCGTCCCGCGCCGCTGCCGCAGAATATAGAACCGTCGACTCAACAGAACTTTATATCAGGTATCTCCAAGAGCGGGGAACCCTGAACCTCGATGCGATCAGGGACTTTGCCGGGACGGGCGATTGTCTCATTGTTGTCGACCATGTCCATGGTTCGACACGAGGCAGACCGGAGAGGCTCCTCGATGGCGCCGGTATCTTAGGGGAAAAGCTCGTCCTCCTGAGGACAGAAGACAACTACCTCTTCGGCGGCGTCGCTCCCGAACCGTCTGATAAGAACATGGCGCAGGTGGAAAAGCTCCTCAAGGAGAGCAGCGCACAATTCAGGATCGGCGCTATTATGGACCCTGACGGGGACCGGATACGCTTCGCGGACCATACGGTGCAGATCCCCATGAACTACTTCGGCGCCATGGCGCTTCACTTCCTCCACGTCCATCGAGGGATCAAGGGAATTGTGGCAAAGTCTGTCGGCACGAGCAATTTCGTGAACGCGATATCAGAAAAGCATGGAATCCCGGTGAAGGAGACGAAGGTGGGATTCAAGAACTTCCGGCCCTATCTGCTTTCCGGCTCACCCGAACGGGCGATTGTCGCCTTCGAAGAATCCGACGGCATCTCTGGCTTCAACCATACCCTCGAGAAGGATGCTCTCTTCGGTCTTCTCCTCGCCATTGAAATGGTCGCAGTCACAGGCAAGAACCTCGGAGAGTACCTGAGCGACCTCATGAAGGAGTACGGCCACTATTATCCTGACCGTTCAGGCATCGCGGTTGATCGCTCGCTCGCAGGACCTGCTCTCAAGAAAAAGATCTCCGTGATCCAGGACAAATACCCAGCCGGAAGCCGGCTTCCTATCGGCAACAGGCAATTAAAGATCAAGAACCTCATCACCGTCGACGGGGTCAAGATGGTGCTCGAAGACGGTTCATGGCTCATGATACGGCCCTCGGGGACAGAGCCGAAGGTCCGCTTCTACATCGAAGCGAGGACCATGGAAGAAAAGGAGGCGATCTTCGCAGCAGCGGCACGGCTCACCAAAGAGGCGATCGAGAGCAGATGATCAAGGCGGTCCTCTTTGACTTCGGCGGGGTCCTCGCCGAGGAAGGATTCCGGGAAGGCCTCAAAGCGATCGCGGGGAAACACGGCATCAATCCCGACATGTTCTACGCAGTCGCGAGCGAACTCGTGTATGAAACGGGATATGTAACCGGCGGGGCGAACGAATCGGATTACTGGAATGCTCTCCGGAAAGAGGCGGGTATCCGGAAGGATGATGAGGCCCTGCGCCATGAAATCCTCGGGCATTTTGTCCTGAGAACGGAGATGATCAAAATCGTACAGGAGCTGAAGGAGAAAGGATTCATCGTGGGTATCCTGAGCGATCAGACGAACTGGCTCGGGGAACTGGATGAACAATACGACTTCCTCCGTCATTTCGATTATGTCTTTAACTCCTATCGCATCCATAAGAGCAAGCGCGACCCTTCCCTCTTCACGGATGTCTGCGGCTCACTCGGTCTTTCGCCCGAAGAGGTCCTCTTCGTCGACGACAATATCGAGAACGTCCAGCGGGCCGGAGCACAGGGCCTGAAAATTATCTATTTCCGGGACATTGACCAGTTCAAGACCGAACTGCGGCAATTGATTCAAAATTAGGAAGAGAATGAGAAACTTCTTCGAACAATCGAAGCTTTTGATGATACGGACTACAATAAGATCGTCATCAGATTGAGGCTGCGGTAACCATGAAACAAAGCCGAAGATCCGGTTTCTTGCTTCCCCTGATCGTACTGGCGCTTATGGCAGGGGTATGGTGGTTCTTCATCAGGCCCGCTGAGCCTCCCCTGGACAAGGAAGCGCAGCCCAGGGCGGTCACGGCGCGGGGTGACCTCGCCGAGGATGAAAAGACCACGATTGCGATATTTAAGAACGTCGCGCCCTCCGTCGTCTATATCACGAGCATTGAACTCCGCCGCGATTTTTTTTCTCTCAATGTCTATGAAATCCCGAAAGGGACAGGGTCCGGCTTTATCTGGGACAGGGATGGGAGGATCGTCACCAACTACCATGTCATCGAGGATGCCAGCCGCATCGAGGTCATACTCGCTGACAACACCCGATGGAAGGCCGCCCTCGTGGGGGCGGCACCGGACAAAGACGTCGCTGTCCTGAAGATATCCGCTCCCCCGGAAAAACTCGAGCCGATCCCGATCGGTGATTCGAAGAACCTCCTCGTCGGTCAGAAGGTGTTCGCCATCGGCAACCCCTTCGGCCTTGACCAGACCATGACCTCCGGGATCGTCAGTGCCCTCGGC
>JBLNHB010000142.1:0-2749 GCA_050268805.1 bacterium
TCTGCGGGGAGGTTCATTCACACTGTATTTAGCATGGTTTTATTGAGAGTTTGCACTAAGGTATCGATGCAAAAAAATTTTTCGCCACACCCGCTCATACTTGCGCATAGGGTAAGTTAAAGCATACGCGGAGGTCGGGACATGAACGAAAAGATACGGGATGAATACGAAAAGTCTCTCGCAAAGAGAGACGAGATTCGCCAGGAGCTCAAGAATCTCGAAAAGCAGAGCCCCCAGGATTCCTATACGATCACCATAACCCGCGACCGGCTCGCCTACTGGGAGGGCAGGTGTGAAGGGCTGAAGTTCGCGCTCGACACCCTTGAGCAGAGGAGCTGACGACATGATGCCGATAGCGCCCCTGATGATCGAACACCGGCTGATGGAGCGGTTTATCGATCTTATGAAAGAAGAAGCGGTTCGATTACGGGAACTGAAACAGATAGATCTGGAATTTATTGCTGCTACGGTCGAGTTCTTTACAGCATATGTGGATGTCTGTCATCACGGGAAGGAAGAGGAAATACTCTTCAAGAATCTCGAGAACAGGAGAATCGCCCCGGAACACAAAAGGATCATGGAAGAACTAATCAGGGAGCATGTCATTGGCCGTACTCTCATTGAAAGGCTGGATCGTGTGAAAGGCCGGAATACCGGAAAAGACGCAACGGCACTCAACGCTGTTGAGGAATGTCTACGGGAGATGATCGAACTTTACCCCGCTCATATCGAAAAGGAGGATCAGCGCTTTTTTGTACCCGTCATGGAGTATTTCAGCAAGCATGAGCAGGATTCAATGCTCGCCGCCATGTATGAATTTGACAGAAAACTTGTTCACGAGCACTACAGGAAACTCGTGGAGGGGCTTGAAATTGCAATGAAGAGCCGGTGATATTGGTCACTGTTCGGCAAAGGAGGCGGTACGGAGGTAGTGCATCACAATCTGCGAAGAAGGAGTAGGGGATTTCGAATCTGAAATAACAGACAGAGGAAAAGGAGGAGAGCATGATTGTTAAAAGAAATCGTTGTTCCGTACCAGCGGTCATCCTGATTCTTGTTCTTGTGGTTGCGGCGCGTCCCTTGCTGCTCTCTGCGGAAGAGCTCACCCCTGTTGAACAGCTGGGAAAGTCTCTCTTCTTTGATGCCAGCCTTTCGAGTCCTGAGGGGCAATCCTGCGCAACCTGCCATGCTCCCGCGGTCGGGTTCACCGGACCGGATGAAGCCGTCAACAAGGAAGGAGGAGTGTATCGGGGCGCCGTGAACGAACGGTTTGGAAACCGCAAGCCGCCTGCCGCTTCCTACTGCGGCGACAGCCCGCTGCTCCATACCGAGAAGGATGATGGCGAGAGTTTCTGGGTTGGCGGCATGTTCTGGGACGGCCGGGCAACGGGGAAAAAACTGAATGACCCCCTCGCGGAACAGGCCCAGGGACCGTTCCTGAATCCCCTCGAACATAACCTCAAAAATGCGGAGGAAGTCTGCGGGAAGGTGAAGAGCTCATCCTATGCAAGGCTCTTCGAGGAAGTCTGGGGGAAAGGCTCTCTCGATTGTGCGAAGAATATTGCGGGAACCTATGACCGGATAGCCAAGGCCATTTCCGCGTATGAGAAGTCAAAGGAAGTGAATCCCTTTACCTCCAAGTATGATGCCTGGCTCGCGGGAAAGGCCTCCCTGACTGAGAAGGAACAGGCAGGTATCGGGCTCTTTGTGGGAAAAGGGAAATGTGCCAACTGTCATGTGATCGCAAAGAGAGCGGGCGGTGGTCACCCACTCTTTACCGATTTCACCTACGACAACCTCGGAATTCCCGGAAACCCGGCGAATCCATTCTACACTATGCCGAAAGAGTGGAATCCTCAAGGCAAGAACTGGACAGACAACGGCCTGGGCGGCTTCCTGAAAGATGCCGGGTACAAGCGCGGCCAGTACGAACCGGAAATGGGGAAATTCAAGGTCCCAACCCTCAGGAATGTGGACAAGAGACCGAATCCAGGCTTCGTGAAAGCCTACGGGCATAACGGCTATTTCAAATCTCTCAAAGAGATAGTCCATTTCTACAACACAAGGGATGTTCTCCCCCGGTGTGAGAAGGCTCCTGATCCGAAGCCGGGAGTCAATTGCTGGCCCCGTCCGGAGGTTGCAAAGAATCTGAATAGAGAAGAAATGGGGAATCTTGGACTGAGCCCCGAGGAAGAGGATGCCATCGTCGTCTTCATGCAGAGCCTGAGTGACGGTTACGCTCCTCGGTAATAAAAGGAGCAGAGGGAATGTTCATAAGATTTGTAGAGTGTTTATAACCATGCGGTCAGATAAGGAGGATGTTTATGCAGGTCCTGGTTCTCTACTATTCAAAAAACGGGAATACGAAGAAGCTCGCCGAGGAGATCGCAAAAGGAGTTGAATCGGCGAATGTGGAAGCGGTGCTCAAGAACACCCGGGAAGTAACCAAAGATGATTTTACGGGGTCTGCAGGGATCATTGCCGGCTCCCCTGTTTATTTTGGTGTCATGGCAGCCGATCTCAAGAGAGTCTTCGATGAATTCATTGGGGTACGGAGAAAGATGGAGAATAAAGTGGGAGCGGCTTTCGCCACGGGCGGGCATCATACCGGCGGCAAGGAAACGACCATCTTCTCGATCCTTCAGTGCATGCTCATCTACGGGATGATTATTGTCGGCGACCCCATGAGCGCCTCAGGGCACTATGGCGTAGCCTGCCTCGGCTCACCGGATGATACTGCCAGAGATGA
>JBLNHB010000143.1:0-7970 GCA_050268805.1 bacterium
CAGGAGATGGTCGCTTTCATCACGGGCAAAAAAGCAGTGGCCCGCGAGCCCATCTTCGCCCGCATCATGTGCCAGGGAGGATGGACTAAATCCGCCAAACGGTTCAAGTATGAAGGCGTGCAGGACTGCAGGGCGGCAGTTCTGGCGGGCGGAGGCGACAAGTCATGCATTTACGGGTGTCTCGGCTACGGGACCTGCATGCGGGTCTGTCCCTTTGGCGCCATTACCATGAATGACGATCATCTGCCGGTAGTCGACATGGCTAAATGCACCGGCTGCAGGAAATGCGAGCAGGCATGCCCCAAAAAGGTGATCGAGGTTCTGCCGGGGTCCAAGGCGGTCATCGTTGCATGTCATTCCCGGGACAAGGGAGGGGATACACGGAAAAACTGTTCAATCGGCTGCATTGCCTGTGGAATGTGTGAAAAGGTCTGTCCATTTGATGCGCCCAAGGTCGAGAACAATCTCTCGAGGATCAACCTCGATAAATGCAGGGTGTGCGGCCTCTGTGTTCCCAAGTGTCCGACCAAGGCGATTGTCGACTTCATTCCGTCGCGTTCAAAGGCATTCATCAGGCCCGAAATCTGTATCGGATGCAACACCTGCATGAAGGTCTGCCCGGTGAATGCCGCCGCAGGAGAACTCAAGAAGAAACATGCGATCGACCAAAGCAAGTGCATCGGCTGCGGCATCTGCACCGCGCGGTGCCCTGTTCAGGCGATCGATGGCACCTTCAATGCACCCGAGGTGTTCCGTAAGGCCGCTGAGAAGAAAGCCGCAAAGCAGGCGGTTGCGTAAGAATAGCATTGTTGACCTGACAAGAAGGGTTTTTCCCCGATGACTGGTATCTCTTGATTTCCCGGGTTCAGAGGATGCGGCGCTATCTTCTGGAGCTTATCTCGCCGGCCGAAAGTCGCTCGAATCCGTTCACCCATTCCTTCCTCTTCTGCTCAATCCAGTAATCATCGCAGAGGTTTGTGATCAGGTCGCTGGTCAGGACAAAGGAAATGATGTCCGTGAACATCCCGTATTCATAATTGCTTCTCATAGGGATCTTCCTGATCGCATCGAGGATTAACTTGTCGGCGATATACTTGCCGAGGAGCTCGACAATGTCCGGAAGAACGATTTTCATAACGGCATCAGAAGCGCCGATCGAGGGTGTCTTGGGCTGCTCGGTCTTCGCAGGATACGCTGTCCCGTGCCAGGTCCTGATTTTCTCTTCGATCTCAACGGGCGAATAGAACCCGACAACAGAGGAAAGGATGTCATGGCACAGCTTGATGAATTTTTCCGATTCTCCCATGCCTGCATAGTGGGTGAAGGATTTCGCCTGGACTCTGTCCCACACCTTGAAGGTCATGAATTTCCCGATAACATTCTGGAGCTCAGGGAGCACATGTTTCTGGATCGCATCGAGCGCCGGGATTTCCGCGGCCGAGAGAGAAGGAAGGGTGAGCGTATTGAACTCATCGAGCCATTCCTTCAGGAGGGTATCGGTATGCTCACCGAACATCAGGGTGAAGATGCGCGTCGCGCCGATCTGGTAGTCAAGGATATTCCGGCAGAGCTTTACAAAAGCTTCCCTCCCGTTCCCTGGGAGTGAGGGATGACCGGCGAGGAGGTCAGCGGCGATCTTCTGGGAAATGGTCTTTCCGAAACGGTCTTCAATGAAGGGCATGACAATCGTCTGGACTGCCTCTGCCGGCGACAGTGCCGGGGCCGGCCTCTGGAACCCTGTCTTCTCGATCAGAGTGTCGTAGAATCCTTCAAGGAGGAGTGTCTTTACCTTCTCGCCCAGTTCTCCCATCAACGTGGTCAACACCTCCTCGAGGCGCTCAAAGAGGACAATGTCGTCATAGGGTATTTTCTCTGCAGCTATTTCTGTTCCTTCAAAGACGAGGGAGCTCACGAGCAGAGGATTGTCTTTCCCCATGTCGCTGGTGCTGATGAGGAACGGCAGGCCTTTATAGGTAATGCTCTGCTGAAAACCTTTAGCCATTTTTCTTCCTAGTCTCTATGGTCAGGCCGGAGCGTCCGTATTCATGGGTTGCACAGCTGAGACAGGGATCATAAGCCCTGACTGCGGTTTCGATCCGGAATGAAGCCTCACTGTCCGGAGTTCCGTTCTTCAGGAATTTTCGTGCTGTTTCGGTGACCGCAAGATTGATGCTGAGGTTGTTGTGGGTCGTCGGCACAATGAGATTGACCCGGTTGACGATCCCGTTCTCATCACAGGCGTAATGGTGTATGAGGGTCCCCCGCGGGGCCTCGACCACGCCGACTCCTTCCCCGGCAGACCTGCCGACCACGACCCGAACTTCATTCCGGGTTATATCCTTGTCATTGAGGAGGACTGACGCGTGTTCACAGGCGTGGAGCAGCTCGATGCAGCGGGCGAGGTGGTAGTAGAAAATGTTCTGGAGGGGACTCTGTGAGGCGACTTCTTTGTACCGGGAAAACCATGCGGCGGCCTTGGGGGTCGGTACTGAAGCGGCGATGTTCAGGCGGCTCAGGGGGCCGACGCGGTACACGCCGTCCTTGACGCCGAGCTTCCGGTAATAGGGGAACTTGCACCAGGAATCGTCCTCAACATATTCGGCGATGTACTGGAGATATTTTTCCGGGCTGAATTCGTCGAGCGTTTTGCCTTCCGGAGAGATGATGCGGATGTTTCCGTCATAGTGTTCGAGAGCGTTGTCAGGGGAGACGAGGGACATGAAGGACGTCTTCTGGGTGTATTCTTCGGCTTTCGAGAATTTTTCGACGAACGCCCATGCGAGCTTTACCGCCTCTTCTGCATGGGGGGTCACCTGATCGACTGCCTTGAGGAGCCGATCCCGGGAATCCGCGCCGAGGGGTTTACTCATTCCGCCGGGAATGGCCGTGACCGGATAGACGCTGTGTCCGCCGACAGCTTCGACAATGTCAGTGCCGGCTTTCCGGAGGAGGATCGCCTTTTCCGCAAGGGCCCGTTCTTTGCTGATGATTTCGGTGATGCTCCTGTTCTCGGGGGGTGTCTCATGGCCCAGAATGAAATCAGGGAGAGCAAGGTAGAAGAAGTGGAGGGCATGGTCGGCGATGTCTGCGCCCGCCTGCATCAGTTTCCTCAGCTTTACGGCGGGACCCGGGATGCCTTTTACCGAGAGGGCCGATTCACAGGCCTTGACCGAGGCGAGATGGTGGGGGACCGGACAGATACCGCAGATCTTCGTGACCATGAGCGGCAGTTCCCAGATAGGGCGGCCCTCACAGAATTTTTCGAACCCGCGGAATTCGAGTATCTGAAACCGGGCGGATTGTACATTCTTGTTCTCATCGATATCGACAATGACCTTGCCGTGGCCTTCAATTCTCGATACCGGGTCGATGACGAGCTTCTTCATTTGCTGTCCTCCTTGATTTTCTCTGAGTAGGGGAGCGCGTACCGGTATCCTGCGCCGACCACATCGTCCATGAACATGAGTGCTCCTGCGGGGATGAGTGTTGCGAGGGCATCGATCATCTTTGCGCCCTGGTCATGGAGCTGTCCCGTAGGGCCGAGGCAGCCCCTGCAGGGAACATTGCACGAAGGACAGCGTGCGCCGCATCCTTCGACCGTTACCGGACCGAGGCAGAGGACTCCCTGTTCGATGAGGCAGATTTTGGGATCGATCGCTTCCAGTTCCATGACCGCGTTGACCCGTTCGCTTAGGAAACCCCTCTGGGACTGGAGGATGCCCTGTTTTGTTCTGGTGCATTCGATGCAGAGATTCCTCTTCCGGGCCTTGATCTGACTTCCGTTGATGAGATGCAGCAAGGTTTCCTTGATGAGGTCCCGCGGCGGAGGGCATCCGGGGATGGAAAAGTCGACCTTGACGATACTCGACAGGGGGGTGATTTTTGGACTGAGATGGGGAATGGCAGCGTCAGAAGGGACCTTTCCGTCGACGGTGCTCAATCCCTCAACATAGACCTGCCGCGCAAGTTGTTTGTTGTCCATGAAATTCCGCAATCCGCCGATGCCCCCGTAGACCGGGCAGGTCCCGAGCGCCACGAGAAACTTGGAGCGTTCGCGGAAGATCTCCGCCAGTTTGATGTCTTCATCGGTCGAGACCGCGCCTTCGAGGATCCCAACGGTCACGTCCGAGATTTCCTTGATGTCATTGAGAGGCGTCCTCTTGAGGATAACGCTGTTGAATATGTCGACCAGCTCCGTGTGGAGAGAGAGAAAACTCATGATACAGCCGAAGCATCCGCTCATGAGCCCGATCGAAACCGTGGGTTTACTCATGGTTTCCTCCTTTCAGGTACTTGGCGAAGGTGGTAAGGGCGGTGTTGCACGATTCGGTGTCCCCGTTCTCGATGGTGATGATCCTGAGGAGGTTTGCATCGATGCCCTTGGCTCTCATGACGGCCCGGTAGAGATTGAACCGCCGGGAGAGGTCGAGGCTTCCGACATCATTGAGGCAGCGTGATTCCTTGCAGCAGATGACGGCGACTCCCTTGAAGTCCTGATTGATCGCCTCTGATATGAACTGGGTGTCGAGGTGCGCTCCGCACCGGATCCGTACGGTACAGAAGCCCTCAGGGAGCGTCATGCCGAGGCGTGCCATGCTCTCGATGGTCGGATAGCCGCTTCCTTCGCAGGCAAAAATAAGGCCGGTGCACTTCTTGGCGTTCGGAAGAGCATGGATGCGCTGGAAGATCTCCGGGGCAGGATAGCTCTTCAATTCACGCGCTCCGGTAGGGCAGGCGGTAACGCAATTCCCGCATCCCACACACTTCAGCCGGTCGACAACAGAGACCTTCTTGTTCATATCGATGTTCGATGCGCCGAACATGCAGGTCTTCACACAAGTGCCGCAGGCGCCGCAGGTCTCCTCATTCACCGATGCGACATCAAAGAAGTGGCGGTACGACTTCTGAGTGAGGAATGCTTTTGCGGCCGCTGAAATCTCTTTCAGTTTTTCCTGGAGCCCCTCCCGCTCGGCGCCGGCGGGGAGAATGAAAATCTGGGGATACCGTGTCCTGCATGATGATCCCCCATTGCTGAGGGGAATCAGTTCCTTGTTCAGTCCCAGGGGGATATGGAAGACGGCGTGAATATCCTGATTGTAGGGGAGGTCCGAGGAGGTTGCGATGGCGATCACGCCGCATTTCACAGAGCTCTTTCCGTCGGATTTCTCGAGTTCAACGCTGTATTGACCGGGGAATCCCGAGAACCCCTTGATTGCTGCGGAGGGAAACGCCTTGAACTGTTTGTGGCCGGCTATGCTCTCATAGTCGCTGCTCCA
Organism: bacterium; assembly: GCA_050268805.1. Classification (GTDB taxonomy): domain Bacteria; phylum Nitrospirota; class Thermodesulfovibrionia; order Thermodesulfovibrionales; family BMS3Bbin05; genus JBLNHB01. The sequence continues at coordinate 5,277 of JBLNHB010000143.1, forward strand.
CCACCCCTTGGAAGCGGGGATGGCGCCGCGGTTGATGAGGGAGACAGGATGGCCCTCTTCCAGGAGGCTCTTGGCCAGGAGAATGCCTGAAGGGTCGGACCCGATAATAAGGATGCCCTGTTCCGGTGCGCTGTCGAGATATTCAAAGGGTTTGCGCTCCTGCGCGTTCTTGACCGCGAGACCGATGAGCAGACCCGCGGTGGCGGTATTTACCGCGACATCCTTCGGGTGCATGGCGGTGGAGAGGTCAACAGAGAAAATGCGGTTTCTGTTGATGCCCGCTCCGGTCAGCGCATTGATGACTTTTTTCCCTTCATCGATGTCGTAGAATCCTTGCTCAGGCCCGGCGAGGATGACCGCATCGCTGCCTTTAACGTCTTTCGCGATCACATCGAGATTCTCATCCCGTGAAAAGTTATGGAGGATCTGCATCTCCTGGAACCTCTTCTTGAGCGCGTCCAGGTCTGCGAGGGATGACACCCTGCCGTTTTCTCTCGATACAAATACCTTTGTCATGCTTCCACCTCGTACGTTTTTATAATGTTCAGAATTTCTTCTGTTGCTGACAGTGCGTTTTTCTGCGCGTAGGGAGAGAGCGTCGAGCCATGGCCGAAGTTTTCTCCCGCGATGAGGACGGTGACAAGGGTCGGCGCCCACCCGCGCAATGTTGCAAGGGACTGGAAGTCGCTTGGACGGACAGAATGATGGATAGGCCCCTTTCCCGGGAGGGAGGGGTGGTCGGTCACGATTGTATATCCCCGGGGGGCCAGGTCCTGACGGCAGGCGTCAATGACGAAGAGGCAGGACGGTTTTTCGGTCCAGATCTGCGGGAGGTCCCGGATGTCCAGAAACGTCCTCTTGATGACCGAGACTCTTCCCCGGGAAGAGGATTCGATCCGGTCCGCAACGAGGTGGGCGGCGCCGTCATCTCGCCGGAGCGGATTGCCGAGAGCGATAATGAAAATATTACTTTCTTGTTTTCTCATCAATACCGTTTACGCCGTGCGTGATCCAGACCCATTCTGCAGTTTTTTCATCTCAGACATGATGCTGACGATATCGGCCCGCTCTCCTGACACGATAAGGCAGAAGGCATTTTCTGAAACGGGGGAAAAAATGATGGATCCGCCTTTGTACTCGAGGACCCCCGTATCGAGAGCATTCCCGGCGAGGGCATTCACGAGGGCCTGCGAAGCGCCGAATATCTTTGAAGCGGTCTCACCGGCCATTGTCTTGTTGATGTCCCCGAGGGAGATGCTCTCAAGAACCTGGCCGGTTCTGCTTATGATGCAGGACATGGATACCCCCTCGATGGAGGCGAATTTTTCAACAGTCTCCTTTGCCGACTGCTGTGAGCGTGATGCCCGCTGCTCATTTTCCTTCTGCTCCTGCTTTGCCTTGTTCTTCTCGTCCAGCCTCCGGAGCCCTTCCATGAGGAGGGCCTCGCATCCCCGGTCAATGGTCACCGCAGGGGGTTCCGCTCCTTTCACGCTCTCGAGGGTCCCGCCCTCGAAGGAGAGGATCTCGTAAAAAGCATCCTCGCCCTCGAGGTCCCGGCAGATGGCATGGATGATGTTTCCGTCCTTGAAGTAGAGGGTGCCTTCACGGTCGACGGTTTTCACTCTCAATGCGGCCCTGGTTCTTGAAAAACAGTTGATCTGGATGATGTCCGTGAGGTCGATGCCCGCAACGGTCCCGTTGAACCCTTTGTTGCTCTGGAAGGCTTCATCGATGAGTTTTCTCAGGTTGTGGATATCAAAGGGCTTTTCGATGAAATGGAGGCATCCCTTTGCGGCAGCATCCCGCTTGAACTCCGGGTTCGGATACGCGGTCATGACGATGACGCCTGTCTGGGGGTAGTGCTGGCGGACATTGAGGAGGAGATCGAGCCCGCTGATACCCGGCATCCGGATGTCGGTGATGATCAGATCGACCGCTGATTTCTGAAGGATCGAGAGCGCCTCCTCGCCCGAGCGTGCAGCCAGAATGTCCGTGTCAGGAGAATAGTTCCTGAGGTTCTTCTGGAGGCTCCAGACCATGTCTTCTTCGTCATCGACGATGAGAAGCTTCTTGGTTCTATCCTCTTTTTTATTTGACATCGTTCTCCTTGTAATACTTTTGCTGACGCATTTTTGTCCCTATTTAGCCGGATCACTGAGATCAAATTCTGTGCCAGGCAACCGCGGGGAGGTAAAAAAATATTCTCTCAGAGAAACAAGGGGATACATTCACGGACATTCCCTTTTGTGGTCCTTTTTAAGGGGGACGCGTAGTATTCCTGACCGGGTGAACGGAAAATTATCAGCTAATCTATAATTTTCGCTATAGGTCTGTCCGGGAAGGGACCACGGAAGCGGGGAGAAATCGCGAATGATTGACGGAGAATCCGGGTAAGAGATATTATATGAGCCATGCTTCCGGTCGAAAAACAGGTCGAGGTCGTCAGGCGGGGGACCGTCGAGATTATCATGGAGGAGGAGCTGCTCGGCAAGCTCAGAAAGTCCTCTGAAACAGGCATTCCTCTCAAGATCAAGACGGGGTTTGACCCGACCGCCCCGGACATTCACTTCGGCCATACCGTGCTTCTCGAGAAAATGCGGCAATTCCAGGACCTCGGCCATGAGGTCATCTTTCTCATCGGCGATTTTACCGGGATGATCGGCGACCCCTCGGGCAAGTCGGAGATGAGGAAGC
>JBLNHB010000144.1:0-5613 GCA_050268805.1 bacterium
CCGAGGACAATCTCGATATCAGGAGGGCGGAGGAGATCCTCAATCAGAACCACTACGGGCTCCAGCCGATCAAGGCGAGGATCCTGGAGCACCTTGCGGTCAAGAAGATGAGGCTCGACAGAAAGCACCGCGTCCTGGTGGTCGATGATGAGGAGATAGCGAGAAAGAATATCGCGCACATTTTGATAAAAGAGAACTATGCGGTCCAAACCGCCTCCAACGGCATGGAAGCGCTCGCGAAACTGGAAACTGCTGACTTCGACGTGATCCTTACCGACCTGAAAATGCCGAAGATCGACGGGATGGAGATCCTCGAAGGGTCGAAGGCACGGTATCCGAATACCGAGGTCATCATGATCACGGGCTATGCGACGATCGATACCGCGGTGGAGGCGATGAAGAAAGGGGCCTTCCACTATATTGCTAAGCCCTTCAATCTCGATGACGTGAGATCCATTGTCGCGAAAGCGGTCGAGAAGAAGAGCCTCGTCAAGGAGACGAAGGGGTCGGTGCTCTGCTTCTCGGGTCCTCCGGGGACCGGGAAAACATCGCTCGGAAGGTCGATCGCCTATGCCCTGGGAAGGAAGTTCGGCAGGATTTCCCTGGGCGGTATCAAGGACGAGGCCGAGATCCGGGGGCACCGGCGGACCTATGCAGGGGCGATGCCGGGGCGTATTATCGAGGAGATCAGGAGGACGGAATCCCTGAACCCGGTCATCATTCTCGACGAGGTGGACAAGATCGGGAATGATCTGAAGGGCGATCCTGCTTCAGCCCTTCTCGAGGCGCTCGACCCTGAACAGAATTCCGTTTTCATGGACCATTATCTCGACATTCCCTTTGACCTCTCCGGTGTCCTGTTCATCATCACCGCGAATGTTGGCGATAACATCCTCGGGCCCCTGCGCGACCGGATGGAGATGATCCAGTTCAGCGGCTATACCGAGGAGGAGAAGACGAACATCGCTCTTCAATTTCTCATCCCGAGGCAGATCCGGGAAGCGGGTCTCCCTGATTATCCACCGCGGTTTACGAAGGAGGCGGTCTCCAGGATCATTCAGGAGTACACGTACGAGGCAGGCATCAGGAACCTGAACCGTGAGATCGGCAGCATCTGCCGCAGGATAACCAAGGATTTCGTGAATGACGACCGGAAACGCGAATCGGTCACTATCACCCCCGACAACGTGAGCAGCTTCCTCGGACCGAGAAAGTATCATGTCGAGGTTGCGGAAGGGAAGGACCGCGTCGGGATAACGACCGGCCTCGTCTGGACCGAGGTCGGCGGCGACATCATCTCGGTTGAAGCGGTCAAGATGAGGGGCAAGCAAAAGCTCATCCTCACCGGTTCGCTCGGGAGCGTCATGCAGGAATCGGCGCAGGCCGCGCTGAGCTATGTGCGGAGCAACGTATCCTCATTCGGCATTCCGGAAGGTTTTTTCGAGGACCATGACATCCACGTTCATGTCCCCGCGGGAGCGATCCCCAAGGACGGTCCGTCGGCGGGGACGACCATCGCCCTTGCGCTCATCTCGCTCCTCACCGGGAAACCTGCGCGGTGGGACGTAGCGGTGACCGGCGAGCTCACCCTGAGCGGCCGCATTCTGCCAGTCGGGGGGATCAAGGAAAAGCTCCTCGCTGCCCGTCGAGCCCGGATCAAGACGATCATCCTGCCGGCGAAGAACAGGGTGGATATGGAAAGCATCCCCGAGGATGCGAAGAGGGATTTGAACATCGTGTTTGCGGAGAACATCGAGGAGATCATCGACTTGGCGATGGTGAAGTAGACGATATCATACCTGCGGTGCTCCCGCCCCAGCCCCGGTTGTTGCCCGCCTAACATTTCCGAAGGGGGCTTCCACTCCCGACTTTAACTTTTCATTTGGCCTTTGCACTATTCGCATGTGCTATAATGTACATATACATCACGAGGAGGACACCGCATGAAGAGAACGCAGATCTACTTTGATGACGAAACCTTCGAATACCTGAAAAAGGAAAGCACATTCCGGCATCTCAGCGTATCGGAGGTCATACGGGAGAGCATCCGGGAGCGGATGCGGAGGAAGGTGAAGAAAGCCCTGAAGGCCGCCGACAAAGCGTTCGGCATCTGGAAAGACAGAACGTTTGATGTCGAAAAACGTATCAGGTCTCTCAGAAAAGACAGAAAAGTATGATAGTCATCGATTCGGATGTCATCATATGGCTGCTGAGGGGAGATCGCCGGACAGAGGAGAAATTCAGGGAAATAGTCGAAACGGAAGAAGGGAATGTCTTTGTCACGGCGGTGCAGATAGCAGAGATCGTTGCAGGAATGCTGCCGAAGGAGCGGGCGGCCATCGAGAGCTTCCTGTCATCGCTCGGGGTGCTTGCGCTTGACGATAAGGTCGGAAGACTCGCGGGCGAATTCATGAACCGATACGGCAAATCCCACAGCGTCACTCTCGCTGACGCTCTGATCGCCGCCGCAACCCGGTTGAACGGATGCGACCTCTGGACGAAGAACAGGAAGCACTATCCGATGCTAAGCGCAAATGAGGTCTTTACGTCATGAAGCACCTTCCCCCAACCCCAGGTTAGGCGGCCTTTTGGATTTCCTTGGCCTCGTACTCCGGGAACATGATGATGGCGGGATGGATGTTAAACGCTTTTGCGAGCTGCTCAGCGCGCCTCTTGCCGATCTCCACCCTGTCATTCTCCAGAAGGCTGAGATTGGTTGCGCGTATACCGGAGCGCTTGGCAAGCTCAGTCTGCGACCAGCCCTTCAGTTCCCGAAGCATCCGAATGACCTCTCCCGGCGTCAGTTTGGAATGCGATTTTGCCGGTACAAACTCATTGCGCTTACGAACCTTCATGTATCCTCCTAATATTTGTGCGGAGTTATCTCCAGCACAAGAACCGTGACTATTTCCTTCTTGACGGTATAGATGACGCGGTACGGCAAACTCAAGCGCGATGAACGCTGCCCCGCTCGATCACCCTTCAGTTTTTCGTTGTGAAACCCGGGAAATTCCCTCAACTTGTCGGGACCGTGCCGATAGACCAGGGATTTCCAGAGTTCGTATTTCTTAATAACCGCTGGCGGAAGTTTGCGGCAAACTTTATCAATATCGCGATGCTCTCTTATCCGCCACATTTATCCTTAGAGTATCTTATTAAAAATAATAAGTCAAGGTGATTCTTCAGCGCTTCTGACCTGAGGACAGCATCCGACCAGTTGCCCATTTCATTGCCGTCATTGTCCGACGCCGGCTCGGGGAATCCAGGACAAGAGAGAAATGTTTCCTTTACGGTTGATCGCCGCTGCAACCTGCTTGAACGGGTGCGACCTCTGGACGAAGAACAGGAAGCACTATCCGATGCTCGGTGCAAATGAGTTCTTTGCTTTGTGAAGCGGCTTCCAGAAAACGGGGATGCTGACCGAGGCGGTGAATGAACTGCCGGCAGGAGATCTCGAAGCGGGAAAGGCCATGCTTCGCGATTATGTCAATGCCACGATCACATTCCGGCAACTGGCCAGGAAACTTAAAAAGACCGACAAGAGCGTTTATCGCATGCTGGGGCCGCGCGGCAACCCGCGGGCCGACAACATTCTGGAGATCATCAAAATCCTTCAGGCACATGAACGAGTGCGTCTTCGCGTTGAAGCACGAAAAGTGGCTGCGTGACAGTACCCGCACTTCCTGTGGGACTCGACGAGCTGCCAGTCTTCCCGCGTGATGTCGGACCACGACTTTGCTCCGTTCTTGAGTTCGCGGAGGGTCTTCTTGATGAATCCGTAATGGCTGCTCTTTGCGGCTTTTCCGTCGGACCGCTTGAAGGCGACGCTCCTGGCGATGATCTTGGCGTACTGGTAGTAGAGTAGATGGCGGATGGTCTTAACGTCCCTGTCGGGCACTTCCTTATTTCCCTCCCTGACGCTCAGATAACTTTATCATTTCCCGTAACTCGATGCAATGGTAAATCGAAAATGAAAAAAAGCAGGCTGCGCCTCTCAATCGGCTGCCTGCTTTTATTGACTGCTCAACGGCAATATCTATTTGCTCACGATCACGGCGCCAGGCTTGGGCTATCCGGAGGTATCAGGTACCCTGACAGCGCGACTCTTACGAGCGGATTGAAGCCCGTAACCTGACCGGCCGCCCTCTCCACAAGGAATCGTACGTTCCCTCCGGGACTTCCGTACAGGCGGACCTGATGAGTCGCACCATACGCATTGCCCGTCAGGAGATTGCCTTCAATGAAAATAGTTCCCGCAGGTCCCAGCTTGGGGACCGAGAAATAGAAAGCTGCAGCATCTGTACTAAATTGGAGAAAGACAATTTCCTGGGGTTCGGGCAGGAAGTCTACAAAAGAGCTTATCTGCTCAATAACCAGCATCTTGTCCTGAGGAACGGGAAACTCTATGGATGCGCTCGGTACGGCTAACAACAGCTCAAACTGCCCCTGCACCTGGTACGGCTCGCGTTGACTTACGGGGAGCACGACCGGGACGGGCTCGCTCGGGCCGTTCTTGATTGTGACCCCCGGTGTACCGGTGATGGCGACATTCCAGTCCCCGCTCTGCTGTGCACTGACGCTCGGCGTGTTGATGACGTTGACGTTCGGCGTATTCTCTACGGTGACTGGTTTGGGTTGCTCCGCTGATGCAGCGAAAGCGCAGAGACAATAGGTGATCACGAGACTCGATACAACAATCAGTCTTTTCATCTGCTTACTCCTTTCAGAAAAGATTGACGGCCAAGGGGCTGGCCGTGCGGTTAAGTGCAACTGGTAGTAGATTAAATCGCGGATGGTTGTTACGTCCCTCTGGCATGTTCGGAATGTCCCTCCTCAGGATATGTAAGAGGAGAGCCCATATGGGTTCCCCTCTTACTATTTACACCTATTTGCTTAGGATCACTTCTGCAGATTCCGATCCTTCGATCCCTGAGACTGTCACAGTCCCTGGACTTGCCACATCCTTTTTAGTTATCGTCCACTTTGACTTATTGGTGACCCATGTCATGGGCCCAAAACCCACCAACTCGAGATTGGCTTCGCTGCCGAGAGAGCTTGTCGCCTCAACAGTCAAAGACCTCTTACGGGCGGCATAAGTCGCTTTGATAATTGTAATTGTCAGGTCATATCCGTTACAGTCCTGATCGATGCCGTCGAATTTAATTTCTGTTGCATTAGGGTGGATACTTGGGTCGCTGTCGTTACAGTCAACGGGACCGCAAGCTCCGCCCTCTGCATAATAACCGTCCCCATCTGCGTCAGTACATGGGCTCATTCCAAAAAAAACCTTTCCGAGAATATCTATGCCCGTCCCCGAACAATAGTCAATGCAGTTGCGTAAATCATCCCAGGTCACCAAGAATCTGTTGTCGGCCAGGGGGACCATATAGGGATATAACTGATCTCCCGGTGCGCCTTGCGCCCACGCTCCGCTTGTTCCCCAAAGGGGAGCGCCCGCATCATCCAAGTGCTGAATAAAGATATCGCTGTTTCCAGGGCGATAGTCGGACCAGGCATATATCGCGCCGTTTTTTCCATCCGAAAACACGGAGGGTGAAATCTGGTTCCCAGATGCCGCAGTTACCGGAACGCCGTTGGCCGCCCACACCGGAT